>JAYUAH010000252.1:0-2081 GCA_043741415.1 Betaproteobacteria bacterium | reverse complement strand
ACGTCGACGGCGATGGCATAGCGTATCGCACTTATCCCGGCACGCATCCGCAGCACGGCGCCTACTTTACGCGCGGGACCACCAAAGACAAATACGCGCGCTACAGCGAAGCCGGCCCCGACTACATTGAGAACGTCACGCGCTTGTTGCGCAAATTCGAAACCGCCAAGAAGCTGGTGCCGCAACCGATATTGCACAAAGCAAAAGAGAGCGCACGGTATGGCGCGATTTACTACGGCTCCACCAGCCCTGCGATGCAGGAAGCGCTAGATGTGCTGTCCGAACAAGGCGTGCACGTCGACGCGATGCGTGTGCGCGCCTTCCCCTTCGCCGATGAAATCAATGAATTTATTGCCGCACACCCCGGCATATTCGTGATCGAGCAAAACCGCGACGCGCAGGTTAAATCTATACTGGTCAACGAAGGCCAGATCGATCCCAAGCGGCTCATTTCAGTGCTGCACTACGATGGCACGCCGATCACCGCGCGCTTTATCGCCGATCACATCGCTAAACATATTGCGGCACACACTGTAGTGCCGATGAAAAAGGCAGCGTCGTAATATAGCGCATCAGCGCCTCTAACCTCCCTTCTCCCTCCGGGAGAAGGGCCGGGGATGAGGGAAAACGAGACACTCAAAATGACTTATATCGCCAAACCTAAACTGCATCACCCCGCGCTCACCAAAAATTCCGTCGGCTACACGCGGCGTGATTACGAAGGCAAAATCTCCACCCTGTGCGCAGGCTGCGGTCATGATTCGATCAGCGCTGCCGTCGTGCAAGCGTGCTGGGAACTCGATATCCAGCCGCATCGCGTGGCCAAGCTCTCGGGTATCGGCTGCTCATCGAAAACGCCGGATTATTTTCTCGGCAATTCGCATGGTTTTAACAGCGTGCATGGGCGCATGCCGTCCGTGCTGACGGGTGCAAACCTCGCCAACCGTGAATTGATTTATATGGGCGTGTCCGGCGACGGCGACTCGGCCTCCATCGGCATCGGCCAGTTTGCGCACGCCATGCGCCGCGGTATCAACATGGTCTACATCGTCGAGAACAACGGCGTGTATGGTCTCACCAAGGGCCAGTTCTCGGCCACCGCCGACAAAGGCTCAAAATCCAAGCGCGGCATCGTGAATTCCGACGAACCGCTCGACATGATCGGCATGGCGTTGTTGCTCGGCGCCACCTACGTCGGACGCAGCTTCTCCGGCGACAAAAAACAACTGGTGCCGCTGATCAAGGGCGCCATCGAGCACAAAGGGGCCGCGTTCATTGACGTGGTATCACCGTGCGTCGCGTTCAACAATCACGCTGGCTCCACCAAAAGCTACGAATACGTGCGCCAGCACAACGAAGCGGTGAACCGCCTCGACTTCATCGAAAGCCGCGACGAGATCACCGCGGACTACGCGCCCGGCGAAGTGGTCAACGTCACGCAGCACGACGGCAGCGTACTGCGGCTGCGTAAATTGTCGGCAGATCACGATCCCACCAATCGCATCAAAGCCATGAACTACGTGCAGGAACACGCGGCAAAAGGCGAAGTGGTGACGGGGCTGCTGTATATCGACCCCAGCGCCGTCGATATGCACGAGCATCTGAACACCGTCGAAACGCCACTCAATCAACTGAGCGCGAAGGAACTGTGCCCCGGTTCAGCAGTCCTTGAGCGTATCAACGCGAGCCTGCGATAACGAGTTGTTTTTATAGATAAAAAATCCCGGCGGCGCCGGGATTTTTTTGCGGCTGCGCTTGGCGGTGGCGCGGCCTTCGGTGTAATCTCGATGCGTTACCGAAGTTCCAAAAACAGGGGAGCAATGATGAACACACCATCGCAACAAGCCGCCATTCCGCAAGCCGCAACAGGGGCCACGCTTGCCGATAACACACGCAGGCGTTTTCTGACGCGCGGTGCATCCGTTGCCGGCACACTCGCGGCAACGGGTGTCGCCGTAAACGCCGCCGCGCAGGAAGTTCCCGCGTGGATGAAAACACCCGGCGCGCCGATGCGTGCGTACGGCACGCCGTCGAAGTTCGAGGCGCCCGTGCAGCGCCCGTCCGCGTCGGGTTACGCCTCG
>JAYUAH010000251.1:0-2089 GCA_043741415.1 Betaproteobacteria bacterium | reverse complement strand
GCTCGCGTTTTGGTGTGCCTTCGCGTTTAACGTTTCAGTTCGCTTGGCCGCTTACTGATATTATCGAATCGGGGCGAATTTTTAGAGGTGCCCTTAATTCTGAAAACGACGAATAATTATTGATCTGATGAAATGGAATTGGTATTACATAGCGCATGATCATCACACGAAACATTATCGGTCGGCTTGGTTGGATCGTCATAGCACTCAGCGCAGGCTGTGCCGCGCCCGGCAATGAGTTGCGCTACGACATCAGCGGCGGCGAGATTCGCGCGCCGCTGACCACCAGCGCGCCCGACACCGAGCGCGGACGCAAGGTGTTGGTGAGCCGCGAAAGCAATTGCATCCTGTGCCACGCCGCGCCAGAAACCGGCGAGCGTTTTTTTGGTAACCTTGCGCCGCCGCTATCGGGCATCGCCACGCGGCTCACCGCGGCGCAACTGCGCGCGCACATCGTGGCGCCGCAGTTTTTCAATCCGGAATCGATTATGCCCGCTTATTACCGCGTTGAAGGACTGCATCGCGTGGCAGAAACTTATCGCGGCAAACCGGTTCTTAACGCAGAGCAGATCGAAGATGTGATAGCCTATTTGTCGACCCTCAAATGATTGCACAACACAAAACTACTGGTAGACGCCGCGTGCTTAAAGGCATCGCGGGCGCTGTGCTAATGCCTGCGGCAATGCCGGCGTGGTCGCAACTGTCGCCCACCTCGCGGCCACCGCTGCTGGCACTGGTGCCGGTACTGAAAGAAATCGCCGCTGGTGCGCCCGTGCACGAAGGCCGAGTCAAGCTGGAGATTCCCTTCCTCGCCGAAAACGGTCACCTGGTGCCGCTCACGGTGTCGGTGGAAAGTCCCATGACGGCGGCCGACCATGTGCGCACGCTGTACCTGTTGTCGGAAAAAAATCCGCGCCCGATCATCGCGAAAATCGGCATGGGGCCGGGCACTGGGCGTGCGATGCTGACCACGCGCATACGCCTGTCGGGTGCGCAGTACGTGGTGGCGGTGGCGCAAATGTCCGATGGCTCGTTGTGGGCGGCGTCCACCGCTGTTGTCGTCACCGAAACCGCGTGCCTGGATGCGGCGGACATCACGTAAATGCATACCGAGCGCGTATTGAAATGAGTGTCGCCCGACTCCTGGTGCCGGCGCAAGCCAAACGCGGCGACATCGTTGAGGTGCGCATCGCGATACAACATCCGATGGAAACCGGCTTTCGCATGGATAACAACGGCCGCGTCATTCCCAAAAACACGGTGAGCAGTCTGGTGTGCCGCTACAACGGCGCCGAAGTGTTTCGCGCGGAAATGGGTTCGGGCATCGCCGCCAATCCATACTTGCAGTTCTATTTTCTGGCGCAAGACAGCGGCAATGTCGAATTGTCGTGGGTGGATGATGCGGGGGAGACGGGAGCCGCCAGCGCGGCGATTACGGTTGTGTAGTGGACAGACCGCGTCATTTGTTGCTGTTGTGGTGCTGCACCGTGTTCGCCGCTGCGTGCGCTGAAGCTGCCGAACCGCATCGCCCCGATCCTCTGAAATCCGGCATAGAATTCTCCGGTGCCGAAGTGCGCGCCTTGCAGCAGGACGATTTTTCCAGCCCCGCGATGTTGTGGGCCACGCGTGGCGAAAAATTATGGCACGAATCCGCCGGCGCCAGCGGCAAATCCTGCGCCAGTTGTCATCAGGATGCGCGTGCGAGCATGAAAGGCGTATCCGCGCGCTATCCCAAAGTTGATCCGGCCACGGCGCGGCTTACCAACATCGAAGGCCGCATCAATTTGTGCCGCACGCAACAACAGCAGGCGGCGCCATTGACGTACGAATCCGATGAATTACTGGCGCTGACAGTGTATGTGGGCATGCAGTCGCGCGGCCTGCCGGTGGGTGTCACCATCGATACGCAGAACCGCCGTAACTTCGAGCGCGGCCGCGATATTTTTTATACGCGCATGGGGCAGATGAACCTGGCGTGCACGCATTGCCACGATCGCAATTTCGGACGCAAGCTGCTGAACGACACCATCAGTCAGGGCCACGGCAACCCGTACCCCGCGTACCGGCTGGAGTGGCAGACGCTGGGCTC
>JAYUAH010000250.1:0-11741 GCA_043741415.1 Betaproteobacteria bacterium | reverse complement strand
CTGGAAACTAAGTGCCAGTGTGCCCGTGGCTGTATCGACACTGACGGTTTACGCAAGCAGTCACTGCCACCTGTGCGATGACATGATCGCGGCGCTGCGCAGCTTGCAGGGCCGCTTTGTATTTGAAATCAAGGTGGTGGATGTGGAGAGCGATGCCGCGCTGGAAGCGCGCTACGGCGAAAAGGTGCCGGTGCTCGCGGTGAGCGAGAATGGCGGCGAGCGCGAGCTCTGTCACTATTATCTCGACACCCCGGGTGTTACTGCTTTCTTGTCTAAAATACGATAAAATACAAATATTTACGCTATAGGTACTGGATCGCTGGGGCGCCGGTTTTGAGCGCCCTTTCTTTATTCTCGCGAGACGCGCGCTGCCCGCGTCGCCCTACGGTATACGCGTTATCAGCAATGCAACATATACGCAATTTCTCGATCATCGCGCACATTGATCACGGTAAATCGACGCTGGCCGACCGCATCATTCAGCTTTGCGGCGGCTTGTCGGACCGAGAGATGGAATCGCAGGTGCTCGATTCCATGGATCTCGAACGCGAGCGCGGCATTACCATCAAAGCACAAACAGCCGCGCTCCAATACAAAGCGCGCGACGGCAACACCTATTTGCTGAATCTGATCGACACGCCGGGCCATGTCGACTTTTCGTATGAGGTGTCACGATCGCTGGCGGCGTGCGAGGGTGGCATATTGGTGGTCGACGCTTCGCAGGGCGTGGAAGCGCAAACGGTCGCTAACTGCTACACCGCGCTGGAGCTGGGTGTGGAAGTGGTACCGGTGTTGAACAAAATGGATTTGCCGCAGGCGGATCCCGAGCGCGTGATCAGTGAGATCGAAGACATTATCGGCATCTCGGCACAGGACGCGGTGAAGGTGAGCGCCAAGTCCGGTGAGGGCGTCGCCGATGTGATCGAGGCGATGATCGCGCGCGTGCCGCCGCCCAAGGGCGATCCGGACAAGCCGTTGAAGGCGTTGATCGTCGATTCGTGGTTCGACAACTATGTCGGCGTGGTGATGCTGGTGCGTGTGGTGGATGGCGTGCTGCGGCCCAAAGACCGGTTGCAATTCATGTCGAGCAAAGCGAGCTACAGCTGTGAATCCGTCGGCATGTTTACGCCCAAGTCGCACCCGAAAGAGCGCCTGTCGGCGGGCGAAGTGGGTTTCGTGATTGCCGGCATTAAGGAAATCCACGCGGCGAAAGTGGGCGACACCATCACGCTGGAAAACAATCCTGCGACAGAAGCATTGCCCGGCTTCAAGGAAATCCAGCCGCAGGTGTTCGCCGGCCTGTATCCCGTGGAATCCAGCGAGTACGATGCGTTGCGCGACGCGCTGGAAAAGCTGCATCTGAATGATTCGTCGCTGCGCTATGAGCCGGAATCATCGACCGCGTTAGGCTTTGGTTTTCGCTGCGGCTTTTTGGGGCTGCTGCACATGGATATTGTGCAGGAGCGGCTGGAGCGCGAATACGGCATGTCGCTGATTACCACCGCGCCCACCGTGGTGTATCAGGTGCTGATGTCTGGCGGCGAAGTGATTGAAATCGAGAATCCGTCGAAACTGCCGGACGCCTCCAAAGTCGAAGAAATTCGCGAGCCTATTATTAAAGCGTCGATACTGGTGCCGCAGGAGTATGTCGGCGTGGTCATTACGCTATGTACACAAAAGCGCGGCGTGCAGCGCAACATGCAGTATCTGGGCCGGCAAGTCATGCTGACCTACGAGCTGCCGTTGAACGAAGTGGTGATGGATTTTTTCGACAAGCTGAAATCGGTGTCGCGCGGCTACGCCTCGCTGGACTATGATTTTCTGGAATATCGCGCCGGCGACATGATCAAGCTCGATATTCTGATCAACAGCGAAAAGGTCGATGCTTTGTCACTGATCGTGCATCGCGAAAATTCGCAATACCGCGGACGCGATCTGGTCACGCGCATGCGCGGATTGATCCCGCGGCAAATGTTTGACATTGCCATCCAAGCCGCGATCGGATCGCATATCATTGCGCGCGAGACGGTGAAAGCGCTGCGCAAAAACGTGCTGGCCAAATGTTACGGCGGTGATATTTCACGCAAGCGAAAATTGCTGGAAAAACAAAAAGCCGGCAAAAAACGCATGAAGCAGGTGGGCAGTGTCGAAATTCCGCAGGAAGCGTTTTTAGCAATATTGCAGGTCGACAAATAATGAAACTACAACATGCATAGAATGGTAATGCAATGAACTTTGCCCTGATCATGTTTGTGCTGCTGGTGATTACCGGTCTGGTGTCGCTGGCGGAGAAATATTTCTTTGCACCACGCCGCGAAGCGGGCGCAGCGCAGCCGGCATGGATCGAGTACCCGGTGAGTTTTTTTCCGGTGATTTTGATCGTGTTTTTTCTGCGCTCGTTTTTGGTGGAGCCGTTCAAGATTCCGTCCGGCTCCATGCTGCCGACATTGCTGGTGGGCGATTTTATTCTGGTCAATAAATATACCTACGGCGTGCGCATTCCGATTATTAACCGGAAAATCGTTAATCTCAATCAACCGCAACGTGGTGATGTGATGGTGTTTCGGTTCCCGGAAGATACGTCGCTCGATTACATCAAGCGCGTGGTGGGCACGCCCGGCGACACCGTCGTTTATCAGGATAAAAAGCTTACGGTAAACGGGGTGGCAGCGAAGGTCGAAGCCGCCGGCGATTACAGCTATGTCGAGAATGGGCTCAAGTTCACCTCGACGCTGCGCCAGATGGAAACATTTGATGCAAAAGCACATGCCATACTGACCCAAAACGAGATGCCGTCAGTGCACATGGACGGCGTCAAGCAGTTCCCGTTCCGGGATAATTGTGTCTACAATGACAGTGGATTTACCTGCAAGGTACCCGCAGGGCATTACTTCATGATGGGTGACAATCGCGACAGCAGCAGCGACAGCCGTTATTGGGGCTTCGTGCCGGACCGAAATATCGTCGGCAAGGCATTCCTGATCTGGTGGAATTTTGACGACCTGAAGCGCGTGGGTTCGACTATTCATTAAGCATAAGGGAGATGGCAATGACCAAACAAAAGCAAGTCGGATTATCGATGTCGATATTTCTGCTGTGGTGCGTTATTTTGGCATTTGGCGCCTTGCTGGGTTTCAAGCTGGGGCCAGCTTACATCGAGAATATGACGATTCAAAAGCACTTTACGACGATTGCGAAGGATGCGACATTTGCCACCGGCAATCGCAAGGAAATCGAAAACGCCTTCAGCAGTCGCCAACAGATTGATCGCATCGAAGCGATATCCCCCAAAGACATCATTATTTCCAAAGAGGGTGGCGGCATTACGCTAAGCTCAAGCTATACCACGCGCATACCGCTATTTTACAATGTGAGTGCGTGCATGGACTTCAATCCGACGTCCAAATAAGCGTGCGACGGCGGGTGCGCCCTAACCACGCGATTGCATGGACGCCATGTCGCCTGAAGCGGTGCAGAAAAGTTTCGGCTATACGTTCAAGGATGGCGGTCTGCTGCGTCGCGCGTTGACGCATCGCAGCTACAGTGCGGCACATAATGAGCGGCTGGAGTTTCTCGGCGACAGTGTAGTGAATTGCGCGATTGCGTTGGCGCTGTATCAGAAGTTTCCGGATTTGCCCGAGGGTGAACTGTCGCGTCTGCGTGCGAGTCTGGTCAGTCAGCCTGCGCTGGCGGCGGTGGCTGAAAACCTGGGGCTGAGCGGCCATTTGGCGCTGGGGGATGGTGAGTTAAAGAACGGCGGGGCGCGGCGGCCTTCCATCCTGTCCGACGCACTGGAAGCGGTGTTGGGGGCGGTATTGCTGGACGGTGGTTTTGTGGCCGCGCGGCAAGTGGTCAACGGCATTTTTGAAAAAGCGCTGGCATCCATCACCCCGGTCACTGCGGGCAAAGACGCTAAAACCCTGTTGCAGGAATGGCTGCAACACAAGCGTTTGCCGTTACCCAACTACGTGGTTGCCGCCGTTCGCGGCGAAGCGCACGAACAGGAGTTCGAAGTGGAATGTATCATTGCACAGCTCAATATCCATTGCATGGGCAGAGGCAGCAGCCGGCGCCGTGCCGAGCAGGAAGCGGCTCGACTCTCGTATGAACTGGTGTTGGCGTCATGAGTGATCCAGCAATCCATAGTGGCTATGTGGCCATTGTCGGGCGCCCCAATGCAGGAAAATCCACGTTACTCAATGCGCTGATCGGGCAAAAGATCAGCATTACCTCGCGGCGGCCGCAGACCACGCGCCAGAACATACTGGGCATTGTCACGCGCGAGACGTCGCAGTTGGTATTTCTGGATACACCAGGGTTTCAGACCGAATACCGCACAGGTCTCACTAAAGCCATGGATCGCGGCTTCAAGAACGCGCTGGCCGAGGCGCAGGCCGTGTTGTGGATGATGGATGCGTCGCTGCGCGAACACCAGGATCCTGAGCTTTTCCGGCACATCGACAAAGCGGCGAACGTAGTCATCGCGCTCAATAAGATCGACAGAATTCCTAATAAAAATCAAGTACTTGAGGTGATGAGGCTGCTGGACGAGGCGTATCATCCGAAGGCCATTGTGCCGATTTCAGCGCGCAACAAATTGCAACTCGACACGCTACTGGATGCACTCACGCCCTTGCTACCCGAGCAGGAATTTTTGTTTCCGCCAGATGAAGTGACCACGGCCAGTGTGCGTAATCTCGCCTCCGAGATGATCCGCGAAAAGCTATTTCGTTTGCTGGGTCAAGAGCTGCCGTACTCGACCGCGGTGGAAGTTGAATCGTACGAGGAAAAGCCGGGGCTGATCCGTATCGGCGCAATCATTCTGGTGGACAAGGCGGGACAAAAAGCCATTGTCATCGGCAAGGGCGGTGAAAAGTTGAAAGAAATCGGCACGGCCGCGCGCAAGGACATCGAAACTCTGGTGGGCAGCAAGGTGTATCTGGAACTGTTCGTCAAGGTCAAGCAGGCGTGGGCGGACGATCGCAGAGTGCTGAACCGCCTCGGCTTGTCTTAACAGCACGGCAGCGCTGCGCGGCGGATGGCTACCCCCAAAAGTATCCGGCACAAGGATGAGCCGGCCTATGTGCTGCACAGTTACCCGTATCAGGAAACCAGCCTGATCGTCGAAGTGTTTACGCGCGAGTTCGGACGCGTGGCCATGGTGGCCAAAGGTGCAAAACGTCCGCAGTCGCCGCTGCGCAGCGTGCTGATGCCGTTTCATGGGCTGACGCTCGACTGGTCGGGACGCTCCGATCTTAAAACCCTGCGCATGGCGGAATGGCGCGGCGCTTTCCGTCTGCTCAGCGGGCGCGCGCTGATCTGCGGCTTTTATTTGAATGAATTGCTGCTCAAACTGTTGCATCGCGACGATCCGCACGACGCGCTGTTCGATTGCTACGAACAAACCTTGCAGGCGTTGCTCGATGGCGGCGACCTTGCGGTGGTGCTGCGGTGTTTTGAAAAGCGCCTGCTGAGCGAACTCGGCTACGCGCTGATGCTGGATCGTGAAGCCGATACCGAGCAACCACTGCACGCGCAGCGCCGCTATCAATACCTGATCGACCGCGGTCCGGTGGCGGTCGACGCGCCGCCACGTGAGAACGGAAGCGGGTTAGAATTGCTGGGCCAAACGCTGATCGACATCAATGATGACAACTATTCGTCGCCCGTTACGCAGCAGCAAAGCAAAAGTCTGATGCGACTGTTGATCGGGCATTATCTCGGCCATCAGACGCTGCACAGCCGGCAATTGCTGATCGATTTGCAGAGTTTGTAAGCCACCATGACACGTCTTAGCGTCAATCTCAACAAGGTCGCGTTGCTGCGCAATTCGCGCACGCTGGGCATTCCGAGCGTGGTGGGTGCCGGCGTGATGGTGCTGGATGCCGGCGCGCGCGGCCTCACAGTGCATCCACGTCCCGATGAGCGCCACATCCGCCCGCAAGATGTGTTTGATCTCGCTGAACTGGTGCGCGGTCGTAGCACTATTGAATACAACATCGAGGGTAATCCGTTCGAGAACCTGCTCGATTACGCACGCAAGCTGCGTCCGCATCAATGTACGCTAGTGCCCGATGACCCGGCGCAGTTTACCTCGGACCACGGCTGGAATCTCGCACGCGATGCGCAGCGCCTGAAACCGATCATTGCCGAAATGAAATCATTGGGCATACGCGTGAGTCTATTCATGGATGCCGAGCCGCAAAGTATGGTGCTTGCTGCGGCATCCGGCGCCGATTGCGTGGAGCTTTATACGGAACCCTATGCAGCGTCGTATGGCACGCCGGCACAGGCGGCGGTGACAGCGCAATATGCCGCCGCAGCCGCTGCCGCGCGCCAGGCGGGCTTACTGGTGAATGCGGGTCACGATTTGAATCGCGCCAATCTTGCGCCGTTCCTCGCCAGCGTAAAATCGGTGGCGGAAGTTTCCATTGGTCATGCACTCATCGCCGATGCATTGGCGCTGGGTCTTGCTGCAACGGTAAGGGACTATCTGGCGGCGATCGCACGCGGCACCACGGAGCTGGCATGATATTCGGCGTCGGCGTCGATCTGGTTGAAACTTCACGCATCGAGCGCTTGCTGGCGCAATACGGTGAGCGGTTTGCGCGCCGTGTACTGACTGAACTCGAATGGCCGGGCTATCAGCGCAGTGGCAAGCCGGTGTTGTTTGTCGCCAATCGCTTCGCCGCGAAAGAAGCATTTTCCAAAGCCATGGGCACGGGCTTTCGTTATCCGGTTACACTGCAAAACATTAGCGTAGTTCAAAACAAATTGGGCAAGCCCGGCTATGTGCTGAGCGAGGCCTTGTCGGCGGTGATGGCGCAGCACGACATTGCCGGACACCATCTCACCATCAGCGACGAAAAGAGCATGGCTTGCGCCGTGGCCATACTAGAAAAATGAATAAAAACAAATACTTACATTTAGGTCCCGTGATGCTGGATGTGGTCGGCACCACGCTCACCGATGACGACCGCAAGCGCCTCACGCATCCACTGACCGGCGGTGTGATTTTGTTCGCGCGCAACTTCCAGTCGCCGCAACAACTCGCCGCACTCACCGCGGAAATTCACGCGCTGCGCACGCCGCTGTTGTTGATTGCGGTGGATCACGAAGGCGGACGTGTGCAGCGCTTTCGCGACGGCTTCACCGCGATTCCGCCGATGCGTGAATTGGGTATGGCGTGGGAAAAAAATGCGGCAAATGCCAAACAAATCGCGCAAGACACCGGCTATGTACTGGCGACCGAGTTGCGGGCGCACGGTGTTGATCTGACGTTTGCGCCCGTGCTTGATGTAGATTACAAGCGCAGCAGCGTGATCGGTGACCGTGCGTTTCACGCCGATCCGGAAATCATCGCGCCGCTGGCGCAGGCGCTGGTGCATGGTTTTAATCTCGGCGGCATGTCGTCGGTAGGCAAACATTTTCCCGGACACGGCCACGTGCGCGCTGACTCGCATCACGAAGTGCCGGTGGATGACCGCTCGTATGTCGATATCGATCAATGCGATTTGATTCCGTTCCGGCGACTCATCGGTGCGGGCCTGGGCGCGGTGATGCCTGCGCATGTGATCTATCCGCAAATCGACAGCCAACCCGCGGGATTTTCGTCGAAATGGCTAAAGCAGATTTTGCGCAAGCAGCTTGAATTCGACGGCGTGATATTCAGCGACGATTTGTCGATGGAAGGTGCCAAAGGCGCGGGCGGCATCGTAGATCGTGCCAATGCGGCGCTCAGCGCAGGCTGCGACATGGTGCTGGTATGCAACGACGCCGGTGCTGCCGACGAATTGCTGGCGGGGCTTGAGTACACCATGCCAGCGGTAGGGCAGTTGCGGCTCGCGGCAATGCGCGGGCGCGGCGCTATCCATGATAGGGCTGCGCTGAACGCGACGCCCGATTACCAGCGCGCACTGGCTGTGGTGCAAGCCATCGGCAAGCGCGAAGGCGACTTGTTCGCGTAAACAACATGTCCGATACCTTATTGCTCGAATGCCGGCAGTGCAAGCGGCTCGCAGGTCATCTGGCGCAAGTGCGCAAGGATCATCCGGACTATCACGCGCGGCCGGTGTTGCCGTTCGGCGTTGCCGTGCCCAAGTTGCTGATTGTCGGCCTCGCACCCGGTATGCATGGCGCTAATCGCACCGGGCGACCATTCACCGGCGACTATGCCGGCGTGTTGCTGTATAAAACGCTGCATGCGCATGGTTTGGCCAATCAAGCCGAGGGCGCCAGCCCCGACGACGGCTTGAAGCTGCAACACTGCCGCATCACCAATGCCATCAAGTGTTTGCCGCCTGAAAATAAGCCGCTGCCGGTTGAAATCAGGCAGTGCAACGGCTATCTGCGGGCGGAGATTGCCGCGTTGCCCAAGCGCACGTCCCTGCTGGCACTCGGCACGGTTTCGCACAACGCGATCTTGCGCGCGCTAGATATTAAAGTGGCTGCGTTTAAATTCAAGCACGGCGCTTGTTACACGCTGCCGAGCGGGCATACGCTGTTCGACAGTTACCATTGCAGCCGCTACAACACCTCAACCCGGCGCCTGACCCCCGAGATGTTCGACGCCGTGATTGCGGCCATTACGCAGCGCATCAAATAGCCAGAAATAGAGCATGGAAGGCGACGCGCTAAACGCCAGCCTCGCAGCGACCTTGGCTGATTTGCCGCACTTGCCCGGCGTTTATCGCATGCTCAATCAGGCGCGCGACGTGCTCTACGTCGGCAAGGCCATAGACCTTAAAAAGCGCGTGTCCTCTTACTTCCAGAAACCTGCCGGGCTGTCGCCGCGCATCCAGTTGATGGTGGCGCAGGTGGTCGATGTGGAGACCACTGTAACGCGCTCCGAAAGCGAGGCGTTGCTCCTCGAAAATAATTTAATTAAGACTTTAAGTCCCCGCTATAACATATTGTTTAGGGACGATAAATCTTATCCTTATCTGGTCATTTCCGGGCATGAGTTTCCACGCTTGAGTTTTCATCGCGGGGCGCTCGATAAGCGCCATCAATACTACGGCCCGTTCCCCGGCGCGGGCGCCGTACGCGAGAGCATCCAGTTGCTGCAAAAAGTGTTTCGTATTCGCAACTGCGAAGACAGCGTATTCGCCAATCGCTCGCGGCCGTGCCTCATGCACCAGATTCGGCGCTGCACCGCGCCGTGTGTCGGGCACATCTCGCAAGCCGACTATGCGCTGGATGTGCGCAGTGCAACATTATTTCTCTCGGGTAAAGAGGACGAAGTCGTCGAAAGCCTGATTGAACGCATGCACGCGGCGTCCGCTGCGCAGGACTACGAAGGTGCCGCGCTGCATCGCGATCAGGTGTCGGCGCTGCGCGCGGTACGCGAAAAACAGTATGTCAGCGACGTCGCCGGACGCGATGCGGATGTCATCGCCTGCGCACGGGCAGGTGCGGTCATCTGTTTGAATCTGGTGATGATCCGCGGCGGGCGGCATCTCGGTGACCACAATCACTTTCCGAAACATGCAGATGCGGTTGAGGACGATCAAATTATCGAAGCCTTCATCAGCCAGCACTATCAGCACCACGGCGTACCGCCGTTGATACTGGCGCGGCAAGTGAACGACGTTGACGCGCTGGAAAGCATGCTGGGCCAGCACGCCGGCCACAAGGTGCAAATCATGCAGCGTCCCACCGGCCCGCGCCGCGTGTGGCTGGAAATGGCGGAAAAGAACGCGCAAATCGGCGCGGCGCATAGGGCGAGCTTGCAAGCCAATCAGGAAGCGCGTTTGGCGGCGTTGCAGCAGGCGCTGGGGTTGCCCGAAACCGCGCAGCGCTTCGAATGTTTCGACATCAGCCACACCATGGGAGAAGCCACGGTGGCCTCCTGCGTGGTATATGACCAATCGGCGATGCAAAAGGGCGACTACCGCCGCTTCAATATCACTACGCCGGTGGCGGGCGACGACTACGGCGCGATGCGTGAAGTGCTGCAACGGCGTTATCGCCGGCTGGTGACGGGTGAGGGCAAAATGCCGGATGTGGTGCTGATCGACGGCGGCAAAGGCCAGCTCGGCATCGCGCGCGAGGTGATGGATGAGCTGGGCATCAGCGACGTCACGCTGGTGGGCGTGGCCAAGGGCGAGGATCGCAAGGCGGGTCTTGAAGCACTGTGGATGCCGGGCCGCGCAGCGCCGTATTTGTTGGGGCCGGAGCACGCGGGCCTGCATCTGGTGCAACAAATTCGTGACGAAGCACATCGCTTCGCCATCACCGGCCACCGTGCGCGGCGCGGCAAGACGCGTTCGCAGTCGCCGCTGGAAAACATCACCGGCGTGGGCGCCAAACGGCGCCAGCGCCTGCTCGCGCACTTTGGCGGCTTGCACGGCTTGCAGGCAGCCAGTGTGGATGAACTGGCACAAATCGAAGGTGTCAGCCGCGCGCTGGCCGAGAAAATCTATCAGGAACTGCATTGACGCGTTACCATTGCCGGCAACGTCCTTAGCAATGTCATGCCCCTGAATCTACCCAATCTGCTGACTTGGCTGCGCATCATTCTGATTCCGCTGTTTGTGGGCATTTTCTACTTTGAAAAAAGTTGGGTCTCGGAGCCGAATCAGAATTTGGTTGCTACCGTCATCTTTGTCACTGCGGCGGTTACCGATTGGCTCGATGGCTGGATCGCGCGCCGGTTCAATCAGATGTCGGCCTTCGGCGCGTTTCTCGATCCGGTGGCGGACAAGCTCATGGTTGCCGCGGCATTGATTGTGCTGGTGCAGTTGAATCGCGTCGATGCCATTATTGCGCTCATTATTATTGGCCGCGAAATCACCATCTCGGCGTTGCGCGAATGGATGGCGCAGCTCGGGCGCTCCAAAAGTATTGCAGTGTCATTTTTGGGCAAAGTCAAAACCGCGGTGCAAATGGTGGCTATTCCGATGTTGCTCTACCACGACGCGCTGGGCGCATTCGATTCGCAGTTAGTCGGCACCGGGTTGATTTACGTCGCCGCGGTGTTGACGCTGGTGTCCATGGGTTACTACCTCAAGGCCGCACTGCCCGAGATGTGGAAGCGCGGCTGAGGCAAATGCGCGACAAACGGTTTACAATCGTTATAATTAGCTACTGAATCGTCCACATAGCGAACGAGGCCTGCGATGGATAAATCCCTGAATTGCTACAGCATTTTTGATTTGCGCGAACTGGCAAAAAAGCGCGTGCCGCGCGGTCCGTTTGAATTCGTGGATAGGGGCACGGAAGAAGAAGTCTCGCTGAACAACAATCGCGAGGTATTCGACCGCATCCGCTTCAAGACGCGCACCTTTGTCGATGTGTCCAAGCGCACGCAGGAAACCGAAATCTTCGGCGTCAAACACAAAATGCCGTTGGTGATTGCGCCCACCGGCACCGCCGGTTTGATGTGGTACGAAGGCGAAATCGCGCTGGCCAAAGCGGCGCGTACGGCGGGCATACCGTTCACGCTGGCGACGGGTTCGATGACGGCGATGGAGCGTGTGGCGGACGAGGCGGGCGGCGAGTTGTGGTTCCAGTTGTATCTGTGGCCGGACCGCACCATGTCGCATGAACTGGTCGAACGCGCGAAAGCGGCGGGTTACAAAGCGCTGGTCGTCACCGTGGACGGCGTATCGGCGGGCAACCGTGAATACAATATTCGCAACGGCTTCACCTTACCGTTCACCTATTCGCCGGTGGCGCTGGCCGACATGATCATGCACCCGCGCTGGTTGTTCGGTGTGCTGTTCAAGTATTTGGCGACC
>JAYUAH010000249.1:0-2090 GCA_043741415.1 Betaproteobacteria bacterium | reverse complement strand
GCATGGTGGTGTCCGATCGCGGCTACATACCGCCACCGGGCGATCGGCACATCGTGTTCATGACCCTCGATCCAGCGGAGCATCATCAATTTATTCTGTGCTCGGGCCGCACCGAAGGCAGCATCGAGCAAGGCCCGTTTCGCGGTGGCGGACGCGGCTCGGCGATCAATCAGATCTCGTTTCACTGCGGCAATCTCGACGATCTGCGTCGCGCGCAAGCGCGGCTTGCCGCCACAGGCCGCAACGACGGCACACCAATCAATCACGGCAATGCATGGTCGATTTACATCCGCGACCTCGAAGATAATCCGCTGGAGCTGTATGTCGATAGCCCCTGGTACACGCCGCAGCCCTGCGGCGAGCCGTTCGACTTATCGTTAAACGACGCAGAAATTTATCGTCAGACCGAAGCGCTGTGCCGCGCGCGGCCAGATTTTGAGCACGCAGAAACCTGGCGCTCGCGGCTCGCGGATAAAATCCAGACCAAGCTCAACACCTTGAACGGCCGTTAGAGCCGTCACGATGCGTCGCCCGCAAAGAGGCGATCTGGTGCGCAAGCTGGGCTGGGCTGGGCCGGGTCGCAGTGTAGCGACGCGGCGGCGGCGCGGCGCTACTCCGGCGTCATGCCGATGTCCTTGATCAGCTTCGCATAGCGCGCCAACTCCGATTTGATCAGCGCGCTGAATTCCGCAGGCGAACTGCTTTTGGCTTCGACCCCAAGGCTCGCGAAACGCTCCTTCACGTCATTGAGTTGCAGGATACGCACGAGCTCGGTGTTAAGGCGCGTCACGACCGCGTCCGGCATACCCGCAGGACCGAGCACGCCCCACCAGCTTTCCATCACGAAACCCGGCACCGTCTCGACCAACGCCGGCAAGCCCGGCACCAGCGGTGTCGGCTTCGGCCCTGTCACCGCCAGCGCGCGCAGACGGCCTGATTTCACGTGCGGCAACACCACCGCCATGTCGGAAAATACGATGTCCAGATGCCCGCCGATCAGATCGTTGGTAATCAGCGCAGAGCCTTTGTACGGTATGTGCACCATATCCACCTGGGCCATGCTCTTGAATAATTCCGCCGCCAGTTGCGAAATCGAACCCGGCCCGCTGGACCCGTAATTAAGCCGCGCGTTGTCTTTGCGCCCACGCGCGACGGTGATCAGCGCCCTGATATTTTTCGCCGGCACCGAGGGATGCACCACCACGATTTGCGGCCCGGTCACCGCCAGCGATATCGGCGTGAAATCGCGCGCCGGGTCATAGCCGATCTTGCGATAAATATTGATGTTGATCGCCACCGGCGAGGAGTTGCCTACCACCAACGTGTATCCGTCGGGCGGCGATTTCACCGCGACCTCGGTGCCCACACTGCCGCCCACACCCCCGCGGTTATCCACCACCACCGGCTGCGCCCACGCTTCGCTCAACTTAACGCCGAGCATGCGCGCAATGGTGTCGGACGAGCCGCCCGCCGGAAACGGCACGATGATGCGTATGGGCTTGGCGGGATATGTTTGCGCAAGCGCTGACGTGACACAGCCGGCAGCCAACGCCAGCAACAAGTATGCGTATCGCGTGAAACAGGCCATGGCGTTTTCCCTCGAATGTTTAATCTTGTGCAGGGATGAGTGTGACCGAAGCACCCGCCGGACACAACTGCCGCCGTAGCCGGAATAATCGTAAGTATTTGTTTTTATTGTATTTTTTATCTACGTCACCGAGACTGCTGAAGGAACACGGCGCTCGCCGAACACACTATTCCAGTTCACGCGCGCGGTGACCTGCATCAGCACAAACAGCGTTGCAATTGCGCCGAGGGTATAGGTAGCACCGGCCAAAACCATCCACGCTATTGATACGCAGACAAATATAAATCCGATAGCCAGTAGTCTCTTAATCATCGTTCACTGCCTTCAATAAATTTCATGACGCGCGAGACGCTCCGGGCCAGAAACTGGGTACTAGCGCTGCCTTCGTTCAGCGCCACGTGGCTGATCCCATCCAGCCCTCTGCCCCAGCCACCGGCCCGCAGCACCCCGCGTTGGTTCGACTCAAACTTCATCACAACAAGGCTACAAAAACAGCAACCAC
>JAYUAH010000248.1:0-5086 GCA_043741415.1 Betaproteobacteria bacterium | reverse complement strand
TGCTGGCGCGATCCTGAAACGCGACCGCGCCATCGCTCACCTCGATGGCTTGAATGTCAACCGTCATTGTCGACGGTTCGGGCGGCTTCACGATTTTTCGTGCGAAGGCTTTGGCAAGATTGATCGTGCCATCGGCTTCGCGCGTGATGGCGGTGACGGGCTTGCTCAGCTTGACGGATTCAGCCGAGAACTTTTTCTGCGCCAGATCAAAGCTGCCACCCGTCAGATTCGCAGTGGCCAGCGACAGCAGGCTCGCTTTCGCGCCCGCCTCGGCGACGCGGATGTCCTGCAAATCAAGCGCAATTTTTTCGATGTTGATGGTAGTGTCGGTACCCACCGTAGCCTTAAGACTGGCGTGCACGCCGGCGCGTGCAACGTCCACCGCGATGGGCTTCACAAACCCGTGATCGACGGCGGCAAGGCGCACATCGCTCACGTTGATGGCATCGATGCCGATGCGCCACGGGGCGCCCGTTGCAGCCGGGGCGTCTTTTACCGCAGCCGGTGCGTCTTTCGACGGTGCGGTGAGGTGCGCCCAATTGGTTTTGCCGTCGGCGTCGATCAAGGTGTTGGCGACGATCTTGCTCAAGGCGAGTTCGGTGAATTGCACGTTGTGCTGTGCGAGATCAAAGGTGCCGCCGGTCAAGGCCAGTTCACCGGCGGTGAGTGCCGCTTCGGCAGTGCTTTTTTGCCGCAGCGAAATGTCATTCAAACGCAACGCCAGATTGCTGGCGGACGCAGCGAGTTTGCCATTGGCGTAGCGCGTGTCGTATTGCAGCGCAAGCGCCGCGCTGCCGCCGGGTTCGTCGATCAGCAATTTATCCTGCACAAACTGCCACAAGGTCGCAAGCTTGACCGCTTTCAATTCAAGCTGACCCGCCGACGCAATCGGCGCCAGTGACATCGTGCCGCGCCAACCCAGCGTGCCGCCCGCCGGCAGCTTGGCAGTCAGCGTGTAATTGCCACTCTGATCGGGCAGGGTTGAGAGGTCGTGCAACTCAAATTCCACCGGCTCGAACTTTGCAGTAGCCGGTTTGGAAATCGCGCGGTCGGTGAAGGTGATCTGGCCGCGCGAGAGCGCCAATTTTTCCAGTAACACGCGCGGCAACTCTGAAGCGGGCGGCGATTCCTTTTTGGGCGCCGCATTCTTGGGCGCAAGCTTGACCAGATTGAGTGCGCCTTTGGCATCGACCTCAAGATTGACGCGCGGGTGTTCGAGCGCGACATCGGCAAAGGTCCATGCGCGCCGGAACAAGCTGGTCGCTTTGAAATCCACAAACAAGCGATCAAACGCGATGGCCGGCACAGTGCCGCCGGATTCGGTGAGCGCGAAATCGCGTACATCGACCGTGAGCTTGAACGGGTTAATTGCGATTTCACCGACCGAGCCCGTGGCACCGAGTTGGGTCTTCAACATCTGCGGCAATTCGCGCTTGATCCACCACGGCGCGACCACAAAGCCGCCCAGTGCGTATATCGCTAACGCGCCGAGTGCCAGCAGAAACGGCAGCGATAACAAAAATTTTACAAAGCGCTTCATGGCACTGCCATTCTACCGCTTCGTGCAAACCGTTATTTTTTGTCCGCTTCCAGAATAGCAAAGCCGGCTTGCAACGCTTTTTCAATGCGCGCTTTTTCCTGCGCAATCGATTCGTCTGTCCACGGCCAAAACCCGTGTTTGGCTTTCATGCCGACATGGCCACGGCCCACCATGGCCTTGAAAAACGGCGGCGGCGCTTTTTCGTTGTGCAACTCAGGGTAGAGTGCAGTGGCCACCGCAAAGTTGGTATCCCAGCCCGACATTTCTTTTTGCAAAAACGGCCCGCAGGCGACAAAGCGAAAGCCGAAGCCGTAGCGCACGGCGGTGTCGATGCCCTCGGCGGTGGTGACGCCATCGTGAATCATCCACATTGCTTCGCGCATCAACGCCTGCTGCAAACGATTGCCAACAAAGCCCGGTACATCTTTGTTGACGCGAATCGGCGCTTTGCCGACCGCTTGCATGATGTGCTCGAGCTTTGCCGCGATGACGGGGTCGGTGCTGTCGGCGCTGACCACTTCGACCAGCGGCACCAGATGCGCCGGCATGAAAAAATGCAGCCCCGCCATGCGCGATGCAGTTTTCAGACCTTGGGTCACCGAGCCGATCTGGAAATTGGAGGTGTTGGTGGTGATCGGCGTGTCGGGCCGCACCAGGGTTTCCAGTTGCGCGAACAGTTTTTGTTTGAGCGGTAAATCTTCGGTGACGGCCTCGACGACGAGATCAATCGCTTGCCAGGCAATGTCTTCGAGGCGCGAATAGCTCACTACATTGCGCGCGCATTCGGGCGCGGCGTTGATTTTTTTTAGTCCGCTATCGACACGCGCGGCAAGTGCGTCGCGCGTTTTTTGCGACGGACTCATGACATGCACTTGCCAATTTTTGGCCGCGAAAACGGTGGCGATGTCGCCGCCCATGATGCCCCCGCCGATGATGACCATTTGTGATGCGTTAGACATTACACAAAACTCCAGATGCCAAATGGATAAAAAACCGTGACCATAGCGCTACCGAAGGCGCTAAATTTTTTGAATATAATCAAATACTTACGATACTTCGGCTACTTGGCCAGCGTGGCGCTCCACGGGGCTTCTTTACCGCCGGCTTTGGCGCTGCCTTCGATGCGGTTGCCGGCGACGCGCCCGCTGTAGTCGCGGCCATCTACGCTGAAGCTGATGAGATCGCTACGCAGCATGGCATTGGTGAGTGCCTTGCCGCCGGATGAACCCTCGATCTTCTGGAAGGTTTGCTTCACTGCCAGTTCGCCGCCGCCGTCGATGCGCCACACGCCTTCCACTTTTGCCGGCACGATCCACAAATACGCGGTGCGCCCTTCCACGGTTTCGGTTTGATCGGCTTCCCACTCGCCCATGGTGAACGCGTGCGACACCACGCGCGTGCTCGGTTTCATATTGAGTATAGTGGGTCGAAGTTTTAGATTAAGGCCCGGCAACAGATACAGCGTGAGTAAGGTGGCCTTGCTGAAATCGGTCTGGAAAATATCGCCGTGGATGAATTTCGCCTTGGCGGTGACTCCCTCGCGCGTCGCACTGCGGTTCGAGAGCGCCACCATATCGGGATTGAATTCCACGCCGGTTGAATTGGCGCCGCGCTTGGCGGCGGCAATCACCGTGCGCCCATCGCCGCTGCCCAGATCAAAATGAATGTCACTCGCTGTGAGCTTCGCCATATCGAGCATTTTTGCAATTAGCTCGTTGGGCGTGGGCACCCAGATCACATCTTTGCCCTCTTGACCCATCGACGGGCTGTAGTCCTTGTCGCCGTATTGCTGGGCGTGGGCCGCGGCTGTCAGCGCCGTCGCTGCAACGAACGCGAGCGCCATCGAAAACTTTTTCCAAGTCAGAAACATGATGAACCTCTCTGGTGTATGGCGTGGGTGAAACGGGAATACGTATTATGCCTTACCGCGAGGCTACTCCGATTTCGCGCCGGAGGCCTTGACCACCGGCGCCCAGCGTGCGATTTCAGATTTGATATACGCGGCAAATTCAGCCGGCGTATTGGCCGCCGGCTCCGCGCCATCTTCCGCCAGGCGTTGTTTGACATCAGCGCGCGCGAGCACTTTGATGATGTCGGCGTTGAGCTTGGCCACGATATCGCGCGGCACCGCAGTCTGCGTCAGCACCCCGTACCATTGATTGGCCGCAAAACCCGGCACGCCCGATTCGGCAATGGTGGGCACATCCGGCAGCACGTCTAATCGCTTCAACGTTGCCACGCCGATGGCGCGCAACTTGCCGGATTTGATGTGCGGCATCAACGCGGGCATGCCGGCCATGGTCATCGCGATATGTCCCGCGATCAGATCAATCACATTCGGCCCGGCGCCTTTGTAGGGGATGTGGGTGAATTCCACGTTGGCCGCCAGCTCCAGATACACCACCGCTAGATGCGTGGCGCTGCCGCTGCCGCCGGAACCATACAGAATCTGTTTTGGTTTGGCGCGCGCGAAAGCCAGCAGCTCGCGTGCATTGCGCGCGGGAAATGACGGATGCACCACCATGCCATTCGGCACCACGGCCAGCAGCGTAATCGGCGCAAAATCCTTGATCGCGTCGTACGGTAACTTTGGGTACAGCGTCGGATTCGCAGCGAAGGTGCCGACGTGCCCCATTACGATGGTGTAACCGTCGGGTGGCGCTTTCGCCGCAAGCTCAACACCGATAGTGCCGCCTGCGCCGCCGCGATTTTCAACAATGACTTGCTGGCCCCAGGCCTCGGATAATTTCTGTGCGATCAATCGCGCCAGCAAATCGGTGTTGCCGCCGGGCGGGAAGGGCGCGATGAAGCGCACCGGCTTGACTGGAAAATTTTGCGCCCACGCACCGCTACTCAGCGCCGCCAGCAGCAGCGCACCGGGCCACAGGGGCCACGCGCGGGTCATCGCCGGGCGCCGTCTACCGCCGCACCCGACTGCACTAGCGCCGCGATATCGGCATCGCTAAACCCCGCCTCGCGCAAAATCTCTGCACTGTGCTGCCCGATCAGCGGCGCAGGCCGAAAATCGGTGCGTGCACCGCGCGACAGTTTGTTCGGCAGTTTCATGTTGATGATCTTGCCTTCGCTCGGGTGCTCGATGGTTTCAAAAAAACCGATGTCTTTCAGGTGCGGGTCTACCAGGATTTGCTCGAGCGTCTGGAACGGCATCGCCGGCACATCGGTGCGGTCGAAAATCTCCATCCACTCGACGGTGGTTTTTTGCTTGAGACCTTCGGCGCGAATCGCAAAATAGTCCGCCGTATTCTTGAAGCGCGCCGCCACATTGCACAAGCGCGGATCGGTTTTGAGTTCCGGTTGGCCGATAGCATCGAACACGGCAAACGCTTGCGCGTCGGTGTTGGCGGAGATGCAGATGTAGCCATCCTGGGTGGGCAGCGGTCGCGATTGCGGATCGATCAAACGCGGGTCGCCCATCTCGCCCGCTTTTTCGTTAGCGCGTGGCACGAACGTTTTCAAATACATATGTTCTTCGAGCGTGGCCTTGACGATATTCTCGAACATCGGCAACTCGATCGCCTGACCGTG
>JAYUAH010000247.1:0-5088 GCA_043741415.1 Betaproteobacteria bacterium | reverse complement strand
CGGGCTCGGGCAAAAGCGTGGTCGCGCAAGCGATTGCCGAACAAGCCGGCGCGCTGCGTTTGCGCGCCGACGTGGAACGCAAGCGGCTTGCAGGGCTCGCTGCGCAAGCGCGCAGCGGATCGGGCCTGGCCACCGGCATCTACACTGCCGAGCGCACGCGCGCGACCTATGAGCGGTTGGCGGATCTCGCGCGTATGTCTATCAATGCCGGCTGGTTGACGGTGATCGACGCCACGTTTCTCAAGCGTGCGCAACGCGATCAGTTTCGCGCGCTGGCGGCTGCATGCCGGGTGCGCTGCGTGGTGATCGATGTTGCGGCACCCGAAGCGCTGCTGCGCGCGCGTGTCGCGGCGCGCGACGCCGGCGGCAGCGATGCGTCGGAAGCGGATCAAGCGGTACTCACCGCGCAACTCGCTGCACGCGAACCGCTGACGGCGGATGAAGCACGCAGCGCACTGCGCGTCGATTCGTCACAGGGTGATGCAGCGGCGCTCGCGGCGTGCGCGGTTGCAGCGTTGCAGCAGGCGTTGCAAGGCAGCGTCAGCGCCGACTAAGCTCTGGGCGGCGCTACAGAAAAGTTGTTTAAAAACAAATAGTTACACTACTGTCGTATCGATGCACCGATACCAATGCGCTGACTGCCGCGAGTGTATGTGCGTCGTCGCACAGACCGTCTTCGACGGCGCGCTGATACTCGAGCCATCAATTAAAAAGGAAATAGCAATCATGGAACTCAGTACAAAAGAGTTGAATCAAGCCAAAGGCAAGATCGTCAGCGACATCAAAACCGTTATCACGGATGGCGAGGATTTGCTCAAGGCCGCGGCAAACTTATCCAGCGCGAGCTTGTCCACGGCGCGCGACACGCTCGATGAAAAATTCAACAGCGTCAAGACGCGGGTGATGAATGCATCGCGTCCGGCGATGACGCGTGCGCGGCAATCGGCCAGTGCCGCCGACGACTATGTGCATGGCAATCCGTGGACCATGATCGCGGCGGCTGCCGTGGCCGCGGTGGTGGTCGGCATGCTGGTGGCACGGCGCTGACCGCTGGTGTGACGAGCGCTGATGCCGGCGTCGCGTCGGCCGGCGCCGTGGTAGAAACGGTGACGGTAACACGCCCATCGCGTTACGCGCGCATGAGTGCGGCGGTGGGGCTGGTGGCGGTGGTGGCACTGGTCGCGGCACTGTATCTGGCGCGCGGCTTTTTCATTCCTTTGTTGATCGGTATCCTCGCCAGCTATACCTTGCACCCGGTGGTGGATTGGCTGAAAGCGTGCCACGTGCCGCGAGCCATCGCGGCCGCGCTGGTGCTGGGGGTGCTCGCCGGCGGCGTGTCGTGGATTGCATTCTCGGTGAGCGATGATGTCACCGCGATGATCGAGAGGCTGCCAGACGCCGCGCGCAAACTGCGCAAGAACTTGAGTGCGGCGCGTAGCAGTGCCCCCACGGCGCTGCAAAACATGCAGGAGGCTGCCACCGAACTGCAGGGCGCTGCTGCCGACGCGGGGGCAAAACCGGGGGCGCGCGTGGTGATTGCCCGCGCCAACGAGCCGTCGGCGTGGTTGCGCGACTACGCGGTTGCGCAATCCGCGCTGTTGTTTGCGGTGGCGGGTCAAACGCCGATCGTGCTGCTGCTGACTTATTTTCTGCTCGCCTCGGGCGACCACTTTCGCCGCAAGCTGATGGGCTTTGTGGGGCCGTCGCTGTCGCGCAAGAAAGATGCGCTTCGCATACTCGAAGAGATTGACAATCAGGTGCAGCGTTACCTGCTGGCCATCCTGGTGTCGAATAGTCTGATTGGCGTCGCCACCTGGCTTGTTTTCAAAGCCCTCGGCATGGAGCATGCGGGCGTGTGGGGGGTCGCAGCCGGCATTCTGCATTTCGTGCCGTACTTGGGGCCGTTGTTGGTGGCGATTGCGTCGGGTGTGGCGGGCTTCCTGCAGTTCGGCACGCTGCTGCCGGCGTTGACCGTGGCGGGCGTGTCGTTCCTGATTGCGGCGGCGTTCGGTATGATTTTCATGACGTGGCTGCAGGGCCGCTTCGCGCGGGTGAATGCCGCGGTGCTGTTCATTGCGCTGTTATTCTTTGGCTGGCTGTGGGGTATTGCGGGCCTGCTGCTCGGCGGGCCGCTGCTCGCCATCGTCAAGGTGATCTGCGACCGTGTGGAGTCGCTAAAGCCGACCGGACTGTTGCTGGGGCGGTAGCTATGTGGGCTGGCACACAGACAGGCGCAATCCGGCACCGTAAGCTTCACTCATACGATTTGACTATCCCACGTGCCGAATGGCCCTAATCACGACAGGGCTGCAACGTTTGCTGGATGCCCCTGTCGAATCCAATGAAAGGATATTCCTATGCGATCGAAACGCACGGCGGTTGATTTACGGCACATCACCATCAGAATCAAGCGGCTCTGGGGGAGAATTACCCACACTGATGAGATCACGGCGGTGCGCAGTGAAATAGACGGCAGCGAGCAGCCCAAGTACGGCATGCCCATCTCCGAGGTGGAAGCGGATAAGCGCCTCACGGAATGGCAAAACAGTCAGCGCGAGAAATCGATAGTCGATGAGGTGGTGTTCTCCCGCGACGGCAAGGGCGCGGATCTGGACCGCAAGGAGCGTGCGTTGAGCAGCAGCACCACCACCGAGCGCACCACTTTGAGGCATTAAGCACGCGAGGTGATGTTTCGTAAGTATTTGTTTTTAAACAGTTTTTTAAATATAGGTTTTGCAGTGAAAGCGCTACACCTTAGCGCGCTGATGGTGTTGACAGCGGCAGTTTTTTTGTCCCGAGCCGGCGCCCGTGGTACGCGTGTACGGGCGCCGCGCGTGGCAACTTAGCGGATCACCAACACCGGAATTTTGGTATGCGATAGTACGCGGGTGGTCTGGCTACCCACCATCAATTGCTTGAATCCGCCATAGCCGTGTGAACCCATCACAATCACGTCGCAGCCGGATTTCTCGGCGGTGGCAATGATCGCGTGGTACGGTGCGTTATCAAAAAGATGAATGCTCTCGCACGCGACGCCTGCTTTTTGTGCGGCGCCGGTAACGGCGCCGAGGATGACGATGGCGTGCTCGGCCACTGCCGCCTCCCACCCGCTGTGTCCCACATTCACCCCGCCCCCCGCAACCAGAAAGCCTTCATCGGTCATTTTTCGATAGGTGGGTGAGACGTGCAACACGGTGATTTTCGCACCGCTGAACTTTGCGAATTCGATGCCGCTCTGCACGGCGATGGCGGCCACTTCACTGCCATCGGTGGGGATGAGTATATGCTTAAACATGATGTCTCCTGGGTTCGGGTTATTGCGGTTGTTGGGTTTCACGGTTTACTTGTGCGCTTTGTTTAAGCCACTATTTTTTTAACCGTGTGACGCAGTGACGTCCGGTTTCCCGCATCAGGCTTGGAAGGTTGAAGCGGTGTAAGCGGCGGCACTTATTCAAGCCCCGCCGCCTGCTGCACGTCTTTGACGATTTGATAGCACTTGCATGCCGCTGCTTCGAGGCCTTTGTCGTTGAGGATTGTGATATGGCCGCGCGTATAACTGATTAGTTTCTGCTGCTGCAGGGCCGAGGCCGCCTCGGTGACACCCACCCGGCGTACCCCCAGCATGTGTGCGAGAAACTCCTGGGTCAGATGAAACTGGCTCGAACGCACGCGGTCGCGCGTCATCAGCAGCCAGCGCGCCAGACGCGCTTCCACCACGTGAAAGCGGTTGCACGCAGCCGTCTGCGTCACTTGCGCCATCAAGATATGCACGTAGCGGTAGAGCGCTTGTTGCAACGGCAGACAGTGCTTGAATTCTTTACGAAAACGCGCCGCACTCATGCGCATCGCGGTGCCGCTGCCCTGCACCAATGCGCGCACCTCTGAAATATCAATGCCCAGCGTCAACGGAGTGCCGACCATGCCCTCGTGTCCCACCATGCCCACTTCGAGCGCCAGATGTCCGTCGACCAGCGTCAGCAGCGATACCAGCGAGTCGTTGGGGAAGTAAACATGTTTAATGGGGTCCAGCGGTTCATACAGGATGTCGCCGAAGGTCAAGGTAACGACTTCGAGACCGCGCACCAGGCGCTGGTAGTCTTTGTCCGGCAGACTGCTCAGTACTCTGTTGGCTATCAGCGTGTGCGGGGTGGTGGACATGGGTCTGTCTCGTTGGGACAACGGCTACTTCGCATCCACGCTGCCGGCCTTGCCGGGGGTGGGCATCACCGGCTCGGTCTTGGTATCGCGTGCGCCACGAATAGGCACGTAGACCACCGACGGCCGTTGTGTATTCGCCTGCGGATAGAGATCCATCAAGTCGTAGACGATACGCGGCATCTGGGTGGTGACGGGCAGGCCCAACTGCAACGCCAATTGCAGCGGAATCGGAAAGTCGTGCGTCCAGCGGCCGTCGCTCAGCACCACCGCGAGTTCTTCGGCTTTTTTGCGCGGCATGCGCTTGGTGAGCACGTCCGCCACGAAACTGGCGACTTGCACGCGCGCTTTTGCAGCGATGTCGGCCATGATGATCATCTCATCGCTCATGGCTTGTGGTTTTTTCAACGCCACTACCGCCAGTATCGACGCTGCGGGCAGCTCGCCGATTTGCGGATCGACGGGGCCTAGCACGGCGTTGCGGTCCATGACGATTTCATCGGCGGCGAGCGCAATCAGCATGCCGCCGCTCATTGCGTAGTGGGGGACAAACACCGTCACTTTGCCTTTGCGCTCGACCAGCGCCTTGGCGATCTGCTCGGCGGCGAGCACCAGTCCCCCCGGCGTGTGCAGAATGAGATCAATCGGTTGCTCGTCCGGCGTCAGCCGAATGGCGCGCAGTACGGCCTCGGAATCTTCAATGTTGATATAACTGGAAACCGGCACACCCAAAATGCTGCGGCTCTCTTGCCGGTGGATCAGCGCGATCACTCTGGATTTGCGCTCCGTCTGGAATTGATCGAGCAGGCTGTTGCGGTATTTTTGCGTCATATCGCGAGCGCCATACACCTGCCACAGCAAAAGCAAAATCAGACAGAGCCAGAACAAAAACCGCGCGGCGTTGGCAAGGTGGAACCACAGGCCTATGCGCGC
>JAYUAH010000246.1:0-11789 GCA_043741415.1 Betaproteobacteria bacterium | reverse complement strand
GAAGATGAATTGCCGCGCACGCAAAAAGATTATGAAACGCAATTGAAGCGCGCCCGTACGCGCCTGCCCGCGGTGAGCGAAGGCGCGTGCCGGCTGCTGACGGCGATGGCCGCCGAATATCACCAAGTGTCGTTGCGCCTGAGTGCCGCGACCGGCACGCTGTCACGGCCCGCAGCAGATATCCGCAACCAACTCACAAAACTTATTTTCAAAGGCTTTTTCAGCGCCACGCCGTGGGAACAACTTACCCATCTGCCGCGCTACCTGCAGGCCATGCAAAAACGTCTCGACAAATATCCACGCGATTTTGAACGCGATGGACGCCATGCGGGCACGATACGCGACTGGTGGAAACGCTACGAGGAGTTGCTGGAAAAACAAACGCAGGCCGGCACGGTCGATCCGCGCGTGCATGAATTGCGCTGGCAGTTGGAAGAACTGCGCGTATCCATGTTCGCGCAGGAGTTGAAAACGCCGTATCCGATTTCTTATAAGCGGCTGGAGAAATTTTGGAATGGGATTCGATGACCTATCGAGAATTACATTACGATGTGACGAGTGAACCAGCGGTGCTTCTCTCCCTCACCCTCGATCCCTCTCCCACAGGAGAGGAAAGACCAGCAAGCCCTTCTCCCGCCGGGAGAAGGGTTGGGATGAGGGAAAAAATGTCACTCAGATAGGCAATGCTCAATAATCAACACGAGGGCGTTCACAGACCGGTTAAAGTGGATCGTAGTTCACGCCGGCTGTAGTTTGTCCGTGAAGCGCTCGCGGACTCATCGAAACGGTCATTCACGTCCACCACTACCGAGCACCGATTTTCAGCGGCATAACTGCACCGCGTTGCCGCGAGGAATATCAAAAAATTGCTAGCGCTTGGCAAGCCGTTTCGCATTTGCCGTCGCCCGCGAGTGTATCGGCTTGAGCCCGTGCTGGGCGAGTTGGGCCGCGGCAGCGGAAAGTTGCGAGGCCGTGTTAACCGACCGCGTCATGGTGCGCACGAGCTTCGCCTGCCGCGCGATGGACTGGCCTGCGGTGCGGCTGGCGGCGAGTGCCATTATGTCCGTCGCGTCAGCCAACATCTGCCGCACTGCTCTCGTCCCAAGCTGCGTGTTTGCACGCATCATATGCGAGGTCATCGAGCAGGCGGATGCGCTGGCAGCCTCAACCTTTTCCTGGCCCATTAGCTTGAACTCGCGGCGATCGCGAGCGCTCGGCTTGCTACCGGCCGTAGCCATGCGACCCGTGCGGTGACCGATAACCTGAGCCGACGCAAACATCATTTCACCAGTCTTAAGTGCGAGATTGGCCCAAACCAGGAATGGATTGATCGACGAATTACCGATTGTGTAGCGTTTCATTTTTTCCCTCTGAAGCCCTGTCCAGCAGCTTGGCGCTATATTCAACGGTTAAAACATCTTGATTGCAAGAAGCGTCTGCGCCTGCAACTCAGGTATGATGATTTGTCAACTCGCTCGCCCATACGTGCTCATCCCTATCGAGCGCATTAAGTTTCCAGCATTATTGAAGACTTTGCCCGGAGAAACCGTCTCCGGGCAAATAAGCGAAAAGTATTCTTGATCCCTATTCGGTGGAACCAGGCTTCTTCACCTTATCGCTGTCAACCACGCTGCCGCTCATGTCCATCATCATCCCGTTTCGCATCTGCATTTTCTTGCCGTCCTTCATCATGACGGTGCCGTCCATCATAACTTTATTGCCGTTCGTCATCGTCATGTCCTTGTCCATTGCCGTCGCCTTGCCGCTTTTCATCACCATCATCTTGCCATCTTTCATGGTGACGCCATCGCGCTGCATCGCAGGATTGTCGCCATACTGAGCGTGAGCAAAGCCTACACTGAGGACTGACGCAACAGCGGTAGCTGCCAAGGTTTTTGTAAAATTGTTCATGTCTGATTGTCCTGTTTGGATTTAAGATAATAACCCTGCGCTCGATTGAGCGTTTAAGGGAAGACGGAATTTATCATTACGACCAGGCCTTGACCGTGCGCCAGCGCACATATTGCTCGATTGTAAAAGGCAAGAAATGCCGTACCCGCAGGAACCATCTCTCAGTAGCGGCGTGGATCATCCGGACGGCGATCCTGACGATTGGGAACCCCATCACCATCACGGTCACGATCCACACGGTTCGGAACCCCATCGCGATCCCGATCACCTCGGTTGTCGCCGCGTCGCGGCTCCGCGATGATGCAGCCGGTCAGAATACTGCTGATGACAACAAATGAAATGGCGAGCGTTCTCATTTACGCCTCCTGAATTGAACTCAGTTGCGGTCACCATTGACCGAGCGCTACAACGTGGCTTTAGCAAACGTTATGGATAACAGCGCCTAGCGATCGCGTCTGTGCGATGGCGTACAGATTTATTCTGACAGCATCGCATAGTCTTAAACAAAGACCCTCGCACAGTGTCGCGGATTGTCCTATTAGAGAACAAAATATGCGTCTCGCCCTGATGGTGTTGTGGATGATGCTTGGTGCGGTGACGCCGGCCATGGCACAGTTAAATATCGGCATTGGCATCGGTCTGCCCGGCGTGAGTATCGGGATTAACCTGCCGGTGTATCCGGAGCTCGTGCAAGTGCCGGGCTACCCTGTCTACTATGCGCCGCGGTTAAATACGAACTACTTCTTTTACGACGGCATGTACTGGGTCTACGAGGGTGACAACTGGTACGCCAGCTCTTGGTATAACGGCCCGTGGGGTGTGGTAGGGCCCGAGGTGGTGCCCGTGTTCATGTTGCGCATACCCGTGCGCTACTACCGCGCGCCGCCGGGTACTTTCGTGGGTGGCGCGCGGATGCCGCGCCGCGCTGGGGCGAGCGCTGGGGCGATGACTGGCAGCAGCGTCGCAGCGGTTGGGATCGCTGGAATCGCAGTGCCGCGCCGGCGCCCGCGCCGCTACCGGCGTACCAGCGGCAGTTTTCAGGCACTCGCTATCCGCAAGTGGAACAACAGCGCGCGATTCAAAATCAGAATTATCGCTACCAGCCGCACGATACGGTAGTTCGCCAGCATTATCAGGAGCAGGCCGCGCAACGGGAGCGGGCACCCGCGCCAAGCACGCCGGTAGCGCGCGACGCAGCGGATCGTAACGCGCGGCCACCGGTGATGCAGCCGCAGCAATCCCAGCGCGGTAGCGACGAACCAGCGCGATCAATACCGCCGCAACAGGCGGCACCCCCGCAACAGCATGCGCCGGCAGCACAGGAACAGCGTCGCCCCGAACCGCAAGCACAGCAAGCCCCGCGCGAGCGTGAGCAGCAAATGCAACGTCCAGCTCAGGACAACATGCCGCAAAGCAAGGGCGCAGCGCCGGAGTCGCGGCGTGGGCAGAACAACGAGCGCGAGCGCGCTGACGAACGCAGTGACGAACGCGGTTCAGGTCGCAATCGATAACGCGAATCAAGCATGAACTTTGAGCACGCAGCACGGCATCATCGCAACGCACTGCACTGCGCGGCCCTTGCGCTCGCCTGGACTGTCACGCACGCGGCGTTCGCTGCGGAGACGTCACTCTTCCCTGCACTTCAGGTGTCGCCATCGGCAGCCGACAAAGCAGCCGATGCGCCCATCGTCAATGTACCTAAGCTCGATAAGTCGGTGGAAATCGAGATCAAGAAAAGTTACGCCATTCCGGCGCTCGAAATCGTCGGATTCGACTTTCTGCTCAATCGCTTCAACCGCTATCACGATGGCGGCAGTGACTATAACGTCACCGGCTCGAGTATCCGCCGCAACCTGCGCAGCGCTTGGATTACCGACAATGATCCCTTTAAAATCAATCAGTTAGGTCACCCCTATCAAGGGTCGATGTATCACGGATTTGCGCGCTCGGCAGGTCTCAATTATTGGGAAGCGCTCGGCTATACGTTTGTGGGCAGCGCCGCGTGGGAGATCGCCGGAGAAACCACGCGGCCCGCGAAAAACGATCAAATCGCTACCGGCATCGGCGGCAGCTTTCTGGGTGAAGCGCTGTTTCGCATGGCGAGCCTAGTGCTGGAAAAAGGCGAGGGCCCGATGTTTTTGCGTGAGATCGGCGCCGCCGCAATTTCACCCTCAACCGGCTTTAACCGCCTGGCCTTTGACAAGCGCTTCGATGCCATTTTTGCCAGCCGCAACCCCGCCTACTACAGTCGCCTGGGCCTCGGTATCGCGGGCACGGCGGAAAACGTTCAAGGCACCTCGAGCAAGGTCAAACGCAATGAAGCCCAGGCGGATTTTTCCATCGATTACGGCCTGCCCGGCAAGCCCGGCTACGGCTATACGCGACCGTTCGACTACTTTACGTTTCAGGCCACCGCTTCCAGTGCCAATGTGTTCGAGAACGTGATGACGCGCGGCCTGCTGCTCGGCACCGATTACGAAGCCGGCAATGCCACGCGCGGGGTGTGGGGACTTTACGGCAGCTACGACTATATCGCGCCGCAAACGTTTCGCGTGTCGAGCACGGCACTGTCGCTCGGCACCACCGCGCAGACGTGGCTATCGCAGTCGATTGCGCTGCAAGGCACGGCACTGATGGGCGTGGGCTACGCCGCCGCCGGCACAGTGCGCGGCAATGTGGAGCGCGACTACCACTATGGCGTCGCACCGCAGGCGCTGATTGCGCTGCGCCTGATTGTCGGTGAGAAAGCCGCGCTGGATGTCACCGCGCGCGAGTATTTTCTCAGCCGTGCGGCAGCACCGTCAGACACCAGCGGCCACGAAAACATTACCCGCGCCGATGTCGCGTTCACCCTGCGCCTTACTCGCCATCAGGCGATTACCGTCAAGTACCTGTGGAATCGCCGCGATGCTTCGTATGCCGATCTGGGCGATCGCACCCAAAGCCGCGGCACGTTTGGCGTGTTTTACACGCTGCTGGGACACGACCGGTTTGGTGCAGTTGATTGGCGCTGATTAAAGCGCCGCCGCGCTACAGCAGTTCAATGCCAAAGCGACGCACCACCAGCGCAAACAACACCAAGCAAAGCAACGTGATCACCACGCAGGCCAATAACGTTAGCCAAAAACCGAGGCGTGGCAACAACAGTGGAAACGCCAGGAACATGGGTAACGTCGGCACCACATACCAAAAGGTATACCACGCGTGTGCAGCGATCTTCTCCGGCGGTTGCTGCTCGACATAGAGCCAGATCAGCGCCAACACGGTCACCAGCGGCAGCGCCGCCACCAGGCCGCCGAGCTTGTCGCTGCGCTTTGCCAGCTCGGAGACCAGTACCACCACTGCTGCTGTCAGAAAATATTTTGTGATGATCCAGGTCATGGCTGCTCCTTAGACGCCGAACATGCAAATGCCAGCGTCACGCGCCGGCGCCAGGTTAAACGTTCTCTTTGGATTTGCCGCAGACCAGCCCCATCATCAGACCGCCCGCCCCTTGCTCAAGCAGCGCCCAGGCGAAATAAAAAGGTAACGCCATGATCAACGCCAGCATCACGTAGTCACCCTCAACGAGTATGAGATTGGATGGGGTTCGCAGTAACGCGGCTTCGACATGCTGCGCAATGAACGCACGCGCCAATAGGCCCGTGTAAAGACCGGCGAGCGAAAACATTACCACAGCGGCGGCCACAGTAGCAATGATTGTCTTCTAAAATTCTTTCTGCTGCGGGCGTGTCACGGATGATGAGGCTGCCACCGTCGTGCTGCGGCTCACGCATTGTTCCTCACCCGCGCTTGCGCTACGCCGCTTGAAGTGCGCGCGGATCGCGGACGGCATAATCATCTACACCCATCCAAGAAACGCCAGCGCTCGCCCCGCGTTGGGCGCTGGCTCGGGTGGCAGGTGGGGGCTGGCCCCACACTCTCACCCGGCGCCTCGCCTTACGTAATTACTACCGTGAAGGCGCCGGCACGATCACGACCGTGCTGCCGCTTTTGCCTGGCTCGCCTTGCATCCCTTCAGCGCCAGTGCTTCCTGTGCTGCCCGTGGCGCCGGTTCTACCGGTGTTGCCGGTGTTGCCGGTGTCTCCGGTGGCACCTGTGCTTCCCGTCGCACCAGTGCTGCCGGTGGCACCGGTGTCGCCCTTTTTGGCGGGCTCTCCTGCCGCACCCTGGGGCCCCGCTGGGCCGGGCACAGTGACTACTGCGGGCGGCGTAACCACCACCGCCGGCCGGTCGCATGCGCTCAATCCCATTACCGTCGTCAATGCTGCAAACACTATCGAATATTTCATGCTCGTTCCTCTCGTTGAAAAAATAAAAGACGCTCGCTCATCGCACGCCTGCACCTGAATTTCGCAGCGCGCCGCACGAATCACCGTTAACATTACCTGAACTGCGTTGCACCTTCTGTTCGCTAGCGCGCACAACGGTTGCTTAGCGACTGACCAGCACGGTGACGCGACTGGCACGCCTGCGCTGGGGGTCGCCGAGTGCGCCGATCTGCACCTTGTCCTGCGGCACGCCGGCCAGAATCAGCGCGTCACGCACCTTCCTCACGCGACGCTCGATGGCGCCGTCGAGTGCCACGCGCAGCGACGGATTGCGCCGGATGTAATCCGCGATCTCCTGCGCCGTACTTTCGTCGGGTTGTCGAATATCGTCACTGTTAAAATTAAAGGCGTAGTCGCGATACCAACTCCAACCTGCGCGCTCAACGTCAGGGGCGGTAGCGAGCGGATTACGTCCCGCTATAGGCGCGGCAATGGCCCGATAGCCCGTAGACGAGGCCGCGCGTTCAGACGGCGCGACCACCGCCGTCGTCGAGCATCCGCCAGCCATCGTCACCGCACACAGCAGCAGCCCGTTCAAGCGCAAGCGAAAAAAATTTGCACTCTTCATGAGCAAACCTTCGGCATCAATCGCCCGCTCGACAAGCTATCGTCGACTGAACAAACAAAATTGTGCGTCGGCAAAAAATTACCGGCTCCCTAAATCCTGTATCGCATCGACTACCATGCCGGTGCCCAACGCGATGAGCAGAATGTCACTCGCCACTCTGACGTAGCGATAGCCGCGCGGCGGTTGGCCGAATTGCACCACCAGCGCCGGCGGCACATCGTAATAAACCACGTTACGCGGCAACGCACGGCCGACATTCCACTGGCGGACTTGTCCCGGCGGCAGGCAGCCGTTGTCGCGTCGCGCTAATCCTGGCGGGCAGCGACCGTTGCGATATTGCTGGCTGTAATACTCGCGGGCATAGGTTCGGTGGTTGTCGCCGAAATGCTCGCGGTTGCTGCCGTGGTCGCGCCGTGAGCGGTCGCCCTCATCGGATGACCTACCGTTTCTGTTGTCGCCATGGTCGCGGCGCTCACCCTGGTCGCCGCGATCGCCGCGCTCACCCCTGTCGCCCCTGTCACCACGGCCACCCTGCGCCGCTGCCGTATTGACCAACAGGGCCTGACCCACCATCAGTATCAGCGCGGTCACCATCACCGGTATAACCTGCGTCTTCTTGTTCACTCGTGCCATCGTAGCGCTCCCATAAAATGGTTGATGTCTTTACGGGGCCATTGTCGTGCAGCGGGAACCGGCGGTCTGTGCGCCACCGTACGATGCGTTGAGATCGCCGCAGCCGTTGGGTTAAAATCCTGTTCGTGTGTGCGCGAGCGCACAGAACCGCGCCGCGGCAAGCGGCAGTATGTCGGCATCGGGCGGCATTACCGCTCTAACGCAGCACTACCGAAGGAAAAACCATCATGCTTTATACCATTGCTGTTGTACTCATTATCTTGTGGCTGCTGGGGCTGGTCACGTCTTACACTATGGGCGGCCTCATTCATATTTTGCTGGTCATCGCGATTGTGGTTGTTTTGCTTCGCATCATCAGCGGGCGCAAGCCGTTGTGAATCGAGGTCGGCAGATCGCCCCGATCACCATTCGCCGCGCCTGACCATCGGCGCCCGTTAACACATTTACAGCACAGGAGAAAAAATGAAAACCAAGGCAGAAGCAACGAGCAAGCCGAAACTCACCGATATCAAAACATTACGCGCACGCGCGCGCCAGAACATCGACAAAGGCGCTGTCACCGCGGGCTACGCCGCGGAACGCAAGGCGGTGATCACGATGCTGAATGAAGCACTTGCCACGGAGATCGTGTGTGTTTTGCGCTACAAGCGCCACCACTTTATGGCCGCCGGTATCCATGCCGCGCCGGTCGCTGCCGAGTTTCTCGCGCACGCGGCCGAAGAAATGCAGCATGCCGACAGTCTGGCCAAGCGCATTGTTGAACTGCGCGGCGAGCCGAATTTCTCGCCGGATGGCTTGTCGTCGCGCAGTCACGCCGAATACGTTGAGGGCGCTACGCTGAAAGACATGATCAAGGAAAACCTGATCGCCGAGCGCATCGCCATCGAAAGCTATCGCGAAATGATCGGCTATCTGGGCGATCATGACCCCACCACGCAGCGACTGCTCAAATCAATTCTCGCGGTCGAAGAAGAACATGCCGAGGATTTATCGTCACTGCTCGAAGGCATGGGCAGCTAGGCTCTGGTTGGGGTTACGGCGTGAGCAATGCGCTGGATGGGGAACCAATAGCTACCGTTACAATCTCATCTATGCGATCAAACAGATGCACCGCGCCTCCCCCAGTGAACTATACGTAAGTATTTGTTTTTAAACACTTTTTATAATGCGATTACGCAAGCTGTTAATGCTGGTGTTGATGCTGATCCTGCCGTTGCAGGGTGCGGCAGCGCTTGTCGCGCCTTTGACGATGCTAGCCGCAAACGGCGCGACAGCGACGCCTGCGGTCGCCGCCATGCCGTGCCATGACTACGGTGCCCGTCATCAACCGGTCGCTGACGGCACCGCGCCGGGCACGCCCGCCGACAACAACCATTTGTGCTGCCACGTGGTGTTTTCCGCTACCGCTGCCAACACACTGAACACCGTTGCACGCAAATTCAGTGACGTGACACGCGCCGTGTTGCCGCTCACCACGCTGTTCATCGCTGATTCTCCCGACCGCCCGCCGCGCGGTTAATCTTCGCTTCTGCTGATTCGGTTAGCGCGCATCGTTTCGTTGCGCGCTGCTTGCACACACGTGCCGCACGTTGCGCACGCGCGAAGGAGAAAAAATGATTCATAAACGGGTACTCACTGGCCTCATTGCAGCGCTGACGGCCGGCTGCAGCACATTCTCGAGCGACGGCGGCATGAACGCCGTCAACACCGTGACGCGCAGCCGCCTGCAACAAGACGCAACCTGGATACGCACCGAGCCGCAAGCCGAAGCCGCGCGCACCGCGACGCGCGAGCTGCTCACGCATGCGCTCTCCGCCGACGACGCGGTGAAAGTCGCTCTGCTGAATAACCGCGCGCTGCAGGCGGCTTACGCTGATCTGGGCATCGCCGAAGCAGACGTGGTGCAGGCCGGGCGGCTGCGCAATCCGGGGTTTTCGTTCACCCGCCTCGCGCGCAGCGGTGAACTGGAAATCGACCGCACCATCCTGATTGATATTCTGGCGCTGATCACCATGCCGCTGCGTAGCGACCTCGAAAAACGCCGCATGGCGTTGACGCAAGGCCGCGTCGCCGCCGACGTGCTGCAAGTAGCCGCCGACACGCGCCGCGCGTGGTACGTCGCCGTGGCCGCACAGGAATCTGTCACCTACTTTGAGCAAGTCAAACAGGCCACCGAAGCCAGCGCCGAACTCGCGCGGCGCATGGCCGCCGCGGGTAACTTCAGCAAACTCGATCAGGCGCGCGAACAGGCGTTTTACGCCGACGCCACCGCACAGTTCGCGCGCGCGCGTCACAGCGCCCTGTCGCAGCGCGAACGCCTCGCACGACTGCTCGGACTGACGGGCGAGGATGCACAATTTCTGCTCCCCGCACGGCTGCCGCCGTTGCCTCCAGCGGCACGCGATTTGGCGAATCTGCACGAGCTTGAAACGCAGGCGCTCAAACAGCGGCTTGATGTGCAAGGCGCCCTGCAAGAGGCCGAAAACCTTGCCGCCGCGTTGGGCCTGACGCGCACCACCGGCTTTATCAACGTGTTCGAAGCGGGCTATCAAAACAACAGCGTCACCAACCTGCCGCGGCAAACCGGTTACGAGATCGAACTGCGATTGCCGATCTTCGACTGGGGCGACGCCAAAGTCGCCCGCGCCGAGCATGTGTACAGGCAGGCGGTCGATCGCGCCGCCGACACCGCCGTGCGCGCGCGTTCCGAAGTGCGCGAGGCGCACTCGGCGTATCGCACCGCGTACGAGCTTGCCGGCCACTATCGCGATGAAGTGGTGCCGCTGCGAAAACAGATTTCCGAGGAAGTGCTGCTGCGTTACAACGGCATGCTGATGAGCGTGTTCGAGTTGCTGGCGGACGCGCGCCAGCAAATCAGCGCGGTGTCGGCGTACATTGATGCGCAGCGCGATTTTTGGCTGGCCGAAACCACGTTGAACCTGGCCCTCACCGGCAAATCACCGGGCACACTCAACCTCATGCTGGGCAGCCCGCCCGCGTCCACCACCGGCGCAGCCGCTGCGCACTGAATCCGGAGAATAGCCATGTCTACCCGTAGAACTTTTTTTCGCGCCTCCGGCGCCGCCCTGCTCACCGCCGCGACGGTAAGCCGCGCCGCCCAAATCGCGGTGCCCGAGGCACCTATGCAAGACAAGCCCGATACGCAGCCGCCGCTGATGCCAACCAACGGTCGCCCCTATCAGCCGGTGGTCACGTTAAACGGCTGGACGCTGCCGTGGCGCATGAATAACGGCTGGAAGGAATTTCATCTCGTCGCCGAGCCGGTGCGCCGCCAGATCGCACCCGGCATGACCGCGCAACTGTGGGGCTACAACGGACAATCGCCCGGCCCCACGATTGAATGTGTCGAGGGCGACAAGCTGCGCATCTTTGTCACTAACAAGCTGCCCGAGCACACCACCGTGCATTGGCACGGCATGTTGCTGCCCAACGGTATGGATGGCGTCGGCGGTCTCACGCAACCGCAAATTCCCGTGGGCAAAACCTTCGTCTACGAATTCGAGATGAAAAAATCCGGCATGTTCATGTATCACCCGCACGCCGACGAGATGGTGCAAATGGCGATGGGCATGATGGGATCTTTCATCGTCCATCCTCGCGATCCCGCTTTATACCGGGTCGATCGGGATTTCGTGTTCCTGCTCAATGCCTTCGATATTGCCCCCGGCGCCTATGTGCCGAAGGTGAACACAATGCTCGATTTCAATCTGTGGACCTGGAACAGTCGAGCCTTTCCCGGCATTGATCATCTGGTCGTCGCCAAGAATGACAAGGTGCGTGTGCGGTTTGGCAACCTGACGATGACCAACCACCCCATCCACATGCACGGCTATGATTTCGAGGTTACCTGCACCGACGGCGGCTGGACCCGGCCGGAATCGCGCTGGCCGGAGGTGACAGTCGATTGCGCCGTCGGCCAGATGCGCGCCTTCGAGTTTAAGGCAACCAATGTCGGTGATTGGGCTATCCACTGCCACAAGGCCCATCACACGATGAACGCCATGGGGCACGATACTAAGACGTACATCGGCGTGGATACTGACGCCGTGCGGCAGAAAATCCGTAAAGTAGTCAAAGGCTATATGGCCATGGGACAGGCCGGCATGGCCGATATGGGTGAAATGGAAATGCCGCTTCCGGACAATACGCTGCCGATGATGACCGGCACTGGCCAGTATGGGCCCATGGAAATGGGCGGCATGTTCTCGGTGGTGAAGGTGCGCGATGGCTTGGCGGCTGGTGACTACAAGGATCCTGGCTGGTTCAAGCACCCCGAAGGCACCGTCGCATTCGAGTACAAGGGTCCAGGCAGCGCGCTGACTGAG
>JAYUAH010000245.1:0-2096 GCA_043741415.1 Betaproteobacteria bacterium | reverse complement strand
ACGGCGCGTTTTATGTGAGTCTCGCGGCGGCCCAGCATTTTCGCGCGCAGAACAGCGGCGCGTTTGTGCATATGACATCGGGTTCCGGTTTGTTCGGCAACTACGGGCAGGCGAACTACGGCGCGGCCAAGCTCGGCATCGTGGGCCTGTCGCGGCAGATTGCGCTGGATATGTCACGCTACGGTGTGCGCTCCAATTGCATCGCGCCCAATGCATTTTCGCGCATGATCGAAGCGATACCCGCCAACACGCCGGAGCAAAAAGCGCATATCGAAACGCGCCGTAAAATGATGTCGCCCAAGCAGATTGCGCCGATGGCGGTGTTTTTGCTCAGCGACGCGGCGCAGGAAGTGACGGGGCAAATTTTCTCCGTGCGCGCGAATGAAATTTTTCTGATCAGTCAGCCGCGTCCGATACGCTCGGCGCATCACGGCGAAGGCTGGACGCCGCAATTGATACGCGATCGTGTGCTGCCCGCGTTCAAACCTTCGCTCACGCCGCTCGAACGGTCGCGCGACGTGTTAAATTGGGATCCGATATAAGTATTTGATTTTAAATAATTTTTTAAAGGAACTGACATGCCTAAACTTTTGGTGATCCACGGCGCCGGTATGAACATGCGCGGCAAAGTGCAACTCGACATCTTCGGCCCCATGCTGCTGCCGGAATATGACGAACACATTCGCACCTACGCGAAAGAGCACGGCTTCGAGGTGGACATTTTTCATTCCAACATCGAAGGCGAAGTCATTAACAAGTTTTATGAGGCCAACGACAAAGGCGTGGATGCCTGCATCATCAACCCGGCAGGTTACAGCAGCGGCTATCGCGCGTTGTATGCGGCGATGTCGCAGGTGAAGTTTCCGTCGATTGAATTGCATATTTCGAATCCGGCGCGGCGCGGCGGGCAATCCGAAGTGGCGAAAGTAGCGCGCGGAGTGATTACCGGCTTTGGAATTTTTGGTTATTCGCTGGCGATGCGCGGGTTGAAGGATATTTTGGCCAAGCAATGAGTTTGCGTGTGCGGTGGGTGTTGCTCGCCAGCATGACGTTGGCCTACACAGCGTGGGGACAAAATTTCCCCACGCGCCCTGTGCGCGTCGTGGTGCCGCAACCCGCCGCCGGCAGCATGGACGCCAACGCGCGCGCGCTGGCGATTCATCTCGAACCGGTATACGGGCAAAACTTTGTCATCGACAATCGCGGCGGCGCCAACGGCATTATCGCCGGTGAACTGGTGGCGCGCGCCGCGCCCGACGGGCACACGCTGCTCTACACCTCGAATTCGTTCATCAACAATCAGTTGGTGCAAAAGAAACTGCCGTTTCATGTGCTCAACGATTTCGCGCCCACGGTGGTGTTGCAACACCTCAAATCGGGGCGCTTGAAAGCGCTGGGCTATTCGGCGGCGAAGCGCTGGGCGGGCATGCCCGAGGTGCCGACCATGGGTGAAGTGATTCCGGAGTTTGTGTACGAGGCGGCGTGGCATGGCGTGTTTGCGCCTGTGGCCACGCCCACGGTGATCGTGTGGCGCTTGCAAACCGAAATCGCCAAGGCGATACAACTGCCGCGTATGCGCGAGTTTTTGGAAAGCGGTGGCTATGTGCCGCTGGGCAGCACGCCGGATGAATTCAAAACGTTTTTGCAGCATGATCTTAAAACGCTGGCGGCGTTGTTCAAGCTCGCCAATATTCACGCGGAGTAATCACCATGACATTTCCTGAAGGCAAGGTTTACAGCGAAGGCTTTGAAGCCATAGGTTATATCGGTCTTGAAGACCGTCCCGGTTTCAAGATGGCATTACATAAAGCTGGCGAGCGCTGGTATTTGTATACGGCGCATTTCTGGTGCAGCGGCTGGTCGGTGGTGGAAATTACTGATCCGAAAAACCCGCGCTTCGTGCGCTACATCGAAGGTCCGCCGAACACCTGGACGCTGCAGGTGCAAATCGCCGACGGCAAAATGATCACGTCGATGGAGCGTATCCCGCCGGGCTGGGGCGGCGATGTCAACGGCACCTACGGCGAAGGCTTTTACATCTGGAGTCTCGAAGACCCGGAAAATCCCCAGCGCCTCGGTCATTACAAAACCGGTGG
>JAYUAH010000244.1:0-11822 GCA_043741415.1 Betaproteobacteria bacterium | reverse complement strand
AGCCGCCGACTTTTTCCGGCAGGCACATGCCTTGCCAGCCTTGCTCGGCCGCCTTGGCCCACAGGTCTTTGGAATAACCGAGTGGGTCGACTTCCATTTCCCGCACCAGCTTGGTCGAGCACTCGCCGGTCAAAAAGTCGCGGGCGCTGTCTACGATCAGGTTCTCGTCGTCATTCAGCAATACGTCCATTTACTTCCCCTCCACTGTCTTGGGTCTGCGCGATGACGGCAGTTCGAGCCCGCGGCGCGCGACCTGGTCGCGCATCACCTGCACACTGCCGTGATTGATACCGGATTGGAACGAGCCCATCACGTTGTGCGCGAAGACGCCGTCTTCGACCGCGTGGGGCGAGGTTCTCAACAAGCTGCCGTAGGGTCCCAACATCTGCGTAATCGCCTCGGTGACGCGTACGCCGTGCTCCGGCGCCCATACTTTCTCGGCCGAGCCCTCGTAGGTGAATTTCCCGCCGCGCTCGACGATGGACATGCTGCGCATGGTCATCAGCCGGCATACCTGCGCTTCGATCCACATCTCGGCGATCTTGTCGCGGATCGCCGGGTTTTCCGCGGGTGAGAAGCCGTCGAAGCGGTTGTTCTTGACGAAATTGACGATATCTTCGTCGCGGCGCACCGAGATCAGGTAACGCGAAGCACCCACGCGATCCAGGTTCAAGCCCATGGAACCCACGCGCCAGCCTTTGTTCTCCTCGCCCAGCAGACACGATTTATGGATGCGCACGTCGTCGAAGAAGGTTTCATTGGTGCGCGCCGCGCCGTAGGTGGTGCTCAGCGGCGCGGTCGGATTATTTTGTATCGTCCACAACGGACGCACGGTGATGCCGGGCGTGTCCATGGGAAACAGAAAGATGGATATGCCTTCGTGCTTGGGCGCAGCGCGGTCGGTGCGCGCCATCAGATAAATATGCGTCGCTGAATGCGCGGCGGTGGTGTACATCTTCTGGCCGTTGATCACGTAGTCGTCGCCGTCGCGCACTGCGCTGCAACGCAGGTTCGCGAGGTCTGCGCCCGCGTGCGGCTCGGTGAAGCCGAGACAGAATGAAATTTCGCGCTTGATCAGGCGCGGAATGTAGTACTGCTTTTGCTCCTCGGCGCCGGCCGCCATGATCGCCGGTGCGCCGCTGCCGCCCAACGCGATATTGATACCAACGCGGGTAAACTCTTCCTCGACGATGTACTGGCTGATGCGGTCACCACCCTGCCCGCCATACTGCTTCGGATAAGTAATGCCCAGCCAACCGTGCTCGAAAATCTTTTTGTATAACGCTACGGCCTTGGGCCCCTGGCCGCGCGGACGCTCCCCTGCCGTGTGGGGGTCCATCTCGTCGGCGAGATCAGGCGTCACGTTTTCCTTGATGAACTGGCGAACTTCGCGCCGGAGCGCTTCCTGCTGAGGTGTATAGGCGAAATCCATAGTGTTCCTTTCTGCGATTCTGTACGATCTTGTGTACTACGCAATTGCGTTCAAGCGATGCCCAGCCGCTGTTTATAGTCGGCGTCCCAATAGGCAAGGCGGCCTATTTCCACGCGCTTGTCCATGCTCATGTTCGGCACTTCGCGCGGCTTCAACGGCTTGTCCACAATAATGCCCGCGCTGTGCAACGCCGCGCACCGCGATTCATCATACCCCAGAATTTCGCGCAGCACCTCGCCGTTGTGTTGACCAAAAGTCGGCGCAGGACCCGTGATCGTCAACGGCATGGCGCTGAATTTCCACGGGCGGCCGAGCAGCGGCCGGCACGGCCCCATCTCGCGCTCTTTCGGGAATGGTACCATTTCAACCAACTCACGTGCCTTCAGATGAGGATCGAAATTCAGGTCGCGTCCATCCAGTACGGCACCCGCTGCCACACCGGCGGCCTGCAGGCGTTCCATCGCCTCGAACTTGGTTACCGTCGCCGTCCAGCATGTGATGAGGGCATCAATCGCATCGTGATTCGCACGCCGCGCCGCCTCGGTCGAAAAGCGTTGATCGCCGGCGAGTTCCGGTTGTCCGATCACGCCGCACAGCGCGCGCCATTCGTGATCATCCCGAATACTCAGCGCACACCAAGCATCGGTACCGGCGCAGCGATAACATCCCTGAGGCGCGAACTGCCGATGACGATTGCCGATACGCTCGCCCGGCGCACCGTTCGCCATCGCATCAAGCACAAACTCGCTGACGTTATAGCAGCCTAGTTGATACATGCCGATGTCGGCCCACAGTCCATGACCAAAGCGCCGGCGATAACGCAAGCCCAGTAGCGCCGCGGAGATGATGGTCCACGCTGCCAGAAAATCGACATACGATTGCCCCGCTTTGGACGGCTCTTCACCGGCGTAACCGGTGACAGCCGCTAATCCGTGCGTCGCCTCTTGGGTGGTAGCCTGCGCGGGATAGGCCGAGTACGGGCCGCCACGACCGTATCCGGTGTTCGACACCATGATGATGCCCGGATTGATTTTCTTCATGTTGGGATAGTCGAGGCCCCAGCCGCGCATCACGCGCGGCGTGAAGTTCTCGACAATTACATCGCTGACCTTGATGAGATCGATCAGCACTTCACGTCCTTCCGGCTTCGTGAGGTCGATCACCACCGATTTCTTGCCGCGGTTCACCAGATTAAAACTACTCATGCGGTTCCACGGATCAGCCTTGGGGTCGTTGTCGGGCAACAAGCCGGAAAAAGCGCCGCCACGCGTGAAGTCGGGCCGTGCAGGACCTTCGATCTTGATCACTTCCGCACCCAGATCACCCAACAGCCCCGTGGCGTAAGGCCCCGCGAACACGTAGCTGCTGTCAAGAACGCGGATGCCTTCCAGCGGCCGCTTGGTCATGCGTATCATTTGCCGAACACTCTGTCAGAAATCATGTTAAAACTAAATCACGCCTCTTGCCGTGAGCGCCACCATCCGGTCAGTGTCGAGCCCCAGCATTTCACCAAACACCTCAAAGTTGTGCTGCCCCAGCAATGGCGCGGGTCTGCGGTACACCACTGGCGCGTCCGGCATACTCCACAGCCGGAACGGCACTTTGATGCACCCGATAACCGGATGGTCGACTTCTTGAAAAAATTCACGTGCTTCCAAATGCGGACAGTGCGCCAAGTCGTCGGGCTCCTGCACAATGCCAAACAGCATGTGGTATTTTTCCGAAGCGGTTCTAAAGAGTTCCTGCATGGTTCGATCCTGGGTCGACTCAATCACCAACCGATCGAGATCCTCGCCGTGCAGCGCCCGTCCCGCCACGGTGGAGAAGCGCTCCTCCTTCAGCGCCTCCGCGCCGAAGAACTCGGTAATATCGCTCCACTGCGCGCCGCCGCCGGTCTGCCAGATAAAGTAGCCGTCCTTGCAACGCTGCACCTGGCCGTAGCTGCTGCCGGTCGGCCGCCGCCGGCCTTGGACCGCGCCCACCCAGCCGTACATCGGTTGGTGTATGACCAGCGTTGAGGTCACAACATCCTGCAGTGAAACATCAACGTGCTGCCCTTCGCCCAATATATCCCGCGCGTGCAGCGCCGCAAGCACACCGACGACACCGCTGAGTCCGCCCTCGTATTGCGACTGCATGCCGCCGTGTTTAAGCGGCTCGCGTTCCGCCAGACCGCTGATGCTCATGATCCCGCTCAAAGCATAAGTGACGATCTCTTCACTCTCGTACCCACTGTACGGCCCGGTCTGGCCGAACGGCGTGATGGAAATCATGATGAGTTTTGGGTTGTCCCGCGACAGGGTGTCGTAGTCCAAACCGAGGGAAGCGAGATAACCCGGCTTGTAACTCTCCACGATGATGTCTGTTGTGAGCGCCATCTGGCGCAGCAAATCCCGCCCGTCCGGGTCATCCAGATTGAGCTTGACGCCACGCTTGTTGAGATTCGCCAGCAGGAACACCAAGCTTTTTTCTGGATGCGGATCATTGCCGAAGTGCGGCGCCATCGCGCGGCCGGTATCGCCGCCCGGCGGTTCCACTTTGATCACGTCGGCTCCAAAATCCGCGAGAATCTTTGCGCAAATCGGGCCGGCTAGCCCTTGACTGAGGTCAAGCACCTTTAGATCGTCAAGCGTCGCGGATGGCATCATTTCGTACTGTGGTCGTGTTCTATTGGCGTTGCATCATTCAACAGCTCGGCCACATCAAAAAGCCGGGCGCTGTCCGGGTGAAGCGCCGCTAGGCCCATGATGCTGCCCATCGACGCCGGATATTCTCGATTAATTGAATAGAAAGATAACATAGCTACTGCCAAAAAGGTTTACGCCGTCGGCGGGATGTTCCACAACATGGCGCTCGCTCGCTTGCGTTCGAAAAGCGACTGGGATTACACTGACGCCAGCCGGCAATTGCCGGATCCCAAGGAGACTTTCATGGCTCAAGGATATCCGAAGATCGTCTTTACCGAAGAAGTAATGCGTGAAGGCATGCAGATCGAAAGCGCATCGATTCCCAGCGAGGACAAAGTCGAGTTGCTCAATGCCCTGTCCGATACCGGGCTGCAGAATATTGTGGTGGGTTCCTTTGTGAGCCCGAAGTACACGCCACAGATGAAGAACATCGAGAATGTTCTGATCAATTTCAAACCCAAGGCCGGCGTCAATTATCTGGCGATGATTCCGAATGAGCGCGGCATGGAGCGCGCACGCGAGTTTTCGCCGCCGCTGACGCTGTCGCGCGGTAAAGGGCTGCCGCGTACCAGTTGCCATCAGTGCGACGTGTTCACACGCCGCAACTACAACAAGTCGCAGATGAAAGAAATGGCGTCGTGGACGAAGACTATCGCGACGGCTAAAGAAAAGGGCGCCACCGAAGCCGGGATCGGCACCAACGCCACCTTCGGCTCCAACTTCCTCGGCGATTTTTCGGTCGATGTGACCATGAAGTTTCTGCAGATGCAGCACGACCTGTGGGACGCTGCGGGCATCAAGGTCACGCAGGTCGGCGTCGGCGACCCGATGGGCTGGGTACACCCGGACAAGGTCGTAGAGATTTTCAGCCGCGTAAAAAGAATGTGGCCGGATGTGACTGATTTTCGTGCGCACCTGCACAACGCGCGCGGCATGGCCATCACATCAACCTACGCGGCCATCAAGATTCTGGATGAACGCGACACACTGCACGTGGAAGGCACGCTCGGCGGCATCGGCGGATGTCCGTATTGCGGCTGCGGCCAAGCCACCGGCATGATGCCGACAGAAGACTTTATGCACATGCTCGAGGGCATGGGCATTAAAACCGGCGTCGACCTGAACAAGCTGATCGAGTGCGTGTGGTTGCTTGAACGCATACTCGGCCGTCAGGTGTGGGGCCATGTTTCAAGAGCGGGTCCGCGGCCGATGGAGAAAAAACATCTGTTTGACGCAAACGCACCGTTCGTCGAAACGCTGGAGCAGGCAAAGCATTTCATGTATGGACCGGAACTTTACGAAGGCGGTATCTCGCCGTGGGCCGAACCCATCACCAGCCCGTACCTGGAGCGCCTTGAGAAAGGCCAGCCGGTCTACGAACTGAATGGCAACTGGCCGTGGAACGAAGACTTCTTTCCCAAGGTTAAGGATCTTGAGGCTGCAGGTGTCGCCACCAAAAAAGAGGCAGCCGCAGCATGAGTCAAGCGCCAGCACCAAGCGGAAGCGCTCTGACCCCTGACGTTAAGGCGGTCATCGGCGTGACCGCCGAGAAAATTGAAGCCAGTCTGCCGTGGGGCATCGAGCGCGAGGGACTACGGGTATTCACCCAGGCCATTATGGATCCCGACCCGCGCTACTGGGACGATGAATTTGCCAAGACCACGAAGTTCGGTCAGGTGATCACACCGCCGATTTATTGCACTTATCTTGGGCGGCGTGCGCGGCCTGGTGATGACGATTCGGTCACCGCGGCGTTCGCCAACAATCCCAATTCCGACGGCATAGGCGGCATCAAAAGCGTCGAGGGCCGCGGCGGGTTGCCGCCGGTTCCTACGCATCTCAAGCGTATTTTGAACGCAGGCAACGAGATTGAGTTGCGTCAGTATCCGAAGATAGGTGATCGTATTTTCTCGCAAGCGAAGTACGCCGATATCAAGGAACGCGTGGGCAAAGATGGCTCGCAAATGCTGATCGTGACCACCGAAACCGTGTACAGCAACCAGAATGGCGAGGTGCTCTGCATCCTGCGCGCATCTGGCATCAGGCGCTAAGGATTCACAATGACAACTGCGCAGGAACTACGCGAAAAGAAACAAACGTATTACGACGATATTGCGGTCGGACATCAATTTGCGCCGCTGGTGATCGGGCCGCTCACGCCGACGCATCTGTTTCGCTGGAGTGCCGCGATTGAAAACTGGCATCGCATACACTACGACCAGAGTTTCGCGATTTATCACGAAGGGCTGCCCAATATACTGGGCCAGGGTTCGTGGAAGCAAAGCATATTGCCGCGCTACCTGAAAGACATCTGCCTGCCCGATGGCTGGCCGTGGAAAGTATCGTTTCAGCACCGCGCGATGATTGTGCCCGGCGATACGCTGACGGTATGGTCTGCGGTCACCAAAAAATACGAAGAAGAGGGTCTCGGTTTTCTCGAGATGGATGTCGGCATGCGCCTGCAATACGACACGGAGACTTGCCCCGGCAAGGCCACCATCGTGCTGCCGCTACGCAGCGGCAAAGCGATACCTTATCCGTTCGTGCCCCCGAAAAAACTCGCCCAGTAAAGAGGAAACAGCAATGGAACGTTGGATTGCTATAGGAAAAGCACCGGGCTGGGACGATTTGAAAAAATTCAGTCAGGAAATGAAAGATACCAGTCAATGGCGCGTTGATCTGCGCACCTCCATCACCAACGTGTATGCGCTCGGCGATGGACGCATGATTGCGGAATGCCACGGCCCGGCGAAAGCGGATTTCGAAACCTGGCTCAGAAAAAAAGGCTGGACGGTCGAAAGCATTACGCCGATCAAGCACATCGCTAAGTCGGGCGAAATCTGGAAGGTTGCCTAACCGGGGCGGCTTTGCCGCCGCGCCTATCGCGAAGCTGAATCGCGCATCGCGAAACGGGGAAGCAATCGAACATGCAACAACCGTGGTTACCGGAAAAATGGGATATGGAAGCGGACGTCGTCGTCGTTGGATTCGGCGGTGCCGGTGCTGCTGCGGCGATCACCGCACAAGATCTCGGCGCCAAAGTGCTGATGCTTGAAAAAGCACCGCAAGGCGAAGAAGGCGGCAATACCCGAATCGCCGGCCAGGGCTATCTGCAAATCTACGATGTCGACAGGGCAGTCACCTACCTCAATGCGCTGTGTGGACGCTACCCTGTGCCGCAAACGATGGTACGTGCGTGGGCGCAGGAAGTGCGCGGAAACAACGACTGGGTCACCAGCATCGGCGGCGACCCGCAGGAGCACCAGCACCAGCCGGTAGGCATCGAGTTTCCGGAGCTGCCTGGCGCGGATTGCACGCATAAGTTCCACAACGGCGATATCGTTGGATACTCGAATACCTGGAAGTTCTTTGAATTATCGGTGAAGCGCCGGCCGATCGAAATTCTCTACGAGTCACCGGGGTGCGAGTTGATTCAGGACGGCATCACCAAGGCAATACTCGGGGTTCGCGCCGACCAGCGCGGCACATCGGTATATGTCAAGGCGCGCAAAGCCGTGGTGCTGACGTGCGGCGGCTTCGAGAACAACCAAGAGATGATCAGAAACTATTTACCGAACCTGCCCTACTGCTACACCTCCGGGACACCCCACAACACCGGCGACGGTATCAAGATGGCGCAAGCGGTAGGCGCGGATCTTTGGCACATGAACAACTACGCAGGCCCTTCAATGGCGCTGAAAGTGCCGGAGTACAAATCGACGTTCTCGATGACGCCGCTGCACTTTGCCCACGAGCAGCCCGGCGGCATGATTGTCGTCGGGCCCGACGCAAACCGTTTCGTCAACGAGAAACACCACTTCAAACACGGAAAGATCAAGAGAAACGGGCAATGGTTCCCGATGCCGGCCCCGTGCCCGATGTTCATGGTGTTCGATCAGGCACTGTTTGATTGCGGTCCGCTTTACGACATGAAGCCCGTCAGCGGTTGGGGGCGCATCATGGAACGCTACCAGTGGAGCGAGGATAATCGCGCCGAGTTGCAACGCGGCTGGATCAAACGCGCTAACACCATCGCCGACCTCGCAGCGTGCAGCGGATTACACGCAGGCGCGCTGGAAGAAAGTGTACGGCGCTGGAATCGCCATTGCGAGAGCGGCAGCGATCCCGAGTTCGGCCGTAGCAAGATGCTGGTGCCGATCGGCAAACCGCCCTACTACGCCATCGAACTTTCTCCCTCGATGCTCAACACGCAAGGCGGACCGCGGCGCAATGAGCGCGGGCAAATCGTGCGACCGGATAACACGCCCATACCACGGCTGTATAGCGCCGGCGAACTCGGCTCGATCTATAGCTATCTTTACCAGGGCACCGGCAATATCGGCGAGTGCTTGGCGTTCGGCCGCATCAGCGCGCGTAACGCGGTTGCAGAATCGCCTTGGGATGTAAAATAAAAAACTCAATTAAATCAAATACTTACGTAATACAGGTTCATAGCATCGACACGGCAAGTTGCCGCGTGAACCATTCGTTCACTGCTCCACCTTGATGTTGGCGTCCTTGATGATCTTGGCATATTTTGCGACATCCGCTTTGATCAGCGCATTCATTTGTTCCGGCGTGGAAATAAACGCTTCCGATCCCTGCTTGATTAAATAATCCTTCGCATCAGGCATGGTCAGAATGATCGCCATTTCGCTCGACATTTTGTGGATCGCGCTTTTAGGCGCAGCCGCCGGCGCAACAATACCGAACCAGCCGCCCGCATGAAAACCCGGCAGACCCGCCTCAGCAAACGTGGGCACGTCGGGCAATGCCGGTGCGCGGCTGTCACCGGTAATGGCGATGGCCTTGAGCCGGTTACTGGTGATGTAGGTGAGCACGGTAATCGGCACCTGAAACGACAATTCCACGCGGCCGCTGATCAAATCAGTCACCAAAGAACCCGATCCCTTGTAGGGAATGTGATTCATTTTCGTGCCCACCATGCCGTTGAACAACTCGGCCGACAGATGCGTATTGGCGCCGATGCCCGATGTCGCAAAGTTGAGTTTTCCAGGCCGGGATTTTGCCAGCGCGATGAACTCCTGCAAGTTATTGGCCGGCACCGCAGGGTTCAGTACCAGAACGAATCGCGAGGTGGCGATGGTCGCCACTCCCGTAAAGTCTTTGAGCACGTTGTAAGGCAGCCGCGCAAACATGCTCGGCCCCGTGAGTAACGCCGACGATGCCAACAGGATGGTGTAGCCATCGGGCGGCGCCTTGGCCACCAACTCGGTACCGATGATGGTATTGCCGCCGGGGCGATTATCCACGACCACTGACTGGCCCCATCGTTCGGCGAGCTTGTTGGCGGCCAGCCGCGCCATCGGATCGGTACTGCCGCCCGGCGGATAGGGCACAACAAAACGGATCGCCCGGTTGGGGTAAGTTTGCTGCGCCATGCTGAGGCCGCTTGTCACCATCACCCAAACACAAGCAAACGCTATCCCCACCGTAGTGGACAACTGCTGCATGGCCCCTCCCCTGTAGTCTTAGTAAAAATCAACGCTCGCGACGCGACGTCCAAAGCGCTTGATATAGTATAGAGCCTGCACAAGCGCTATGGTATCGAGTAGCCACTCGTACTGCCCATCGTCAACCTTCTCACTGTCGAGGACGCCATTCATGTCTACTACGCCCCAGCATCACTTACTCACCGTCGAAGAGGGTATCGCCGTGGTGACGCTCAATCGCCCGGCCGCACTCAACTCGATCAATCGCGCATTGCGCCTGGAATTGCTCGACCTGTACCCGGCGCTCGATCTGCGTAAAGACGTGAAAGTGATTGTCATCACTGGTGCCGGCGAAAAGGCCTTTTGCACGGGCGCGGACCTTAAGGAACGCTCCACGCGGTCGACCGAAGAAATGGTGCACGACCGGCAATACCTGACATCGAAATCGACCAGCGCGCTATCGAGCGTGAGCAAGCCGGTGATCGCTGCGATCAAAGGCTACTGCATGGCCGGCGGATTCGAGATGGTGCTGCAATGTGATATCTCGATCGCTGCTGATAATTCCATTTTTGGTCTACCCGAAGTGACTCATGGCTTCTTCCCCGGCGGCGGCGCCTGCCAACGGTTGCCGCGTCTCGTTGGCTATCAAATGGCGAGAGAGCTCATACTCACCGGCCGCCGCTGGGACGCGAAGGAAGCCAAGGAACTCGGCCTCATCAACAAGATTGTGCCCGCCGACAAGGTGATGGACGAGGCCATGGCGATGGCAAAAAAAATTGCGTCGTATCCGTCGATCGGTGTGATTCAAGCCAAGCGCGCGCTGAATCAATCCATGGAAGTCGGGCTTCATGCGGGCCTGCGTTTCGACGTCGAAGCCTGGGTCGGCTGCATGCATTCCGACGAGTGGAAGGAAAGACTCGGTGGATTCGTACGCAAGGAACGCAAGTCGTGAACTGGTAAGCACGTAAGTAGGCTGGACGCTTCGTCCAGCATGCTGAATACGCTGCATCGCCACAGCATTAACAGCATCGATAAACACCGCTATCGTTGAAGCCGCAGCATAGCGATTGACGTCCGCAAAAATCGCATGGCATCATCCGTTTGCACTTTTCTTCGGGGGTCGAGGTCTCGGTCTCCGCACCTGCCAACCCTACCAATCATCATGAGGGCCGCTATGAAAACTACCGAAACCCTGGCGAAATGGATAGTCGCTACCAAGTTTGATGAAATCCCCACCGCAGCGATTGAGCAAGCGAAGAAGTCGATACTGGATTATCTGGGTACCGCTACGTACGGCACGTCTACGCCGCTGGGACGCATCATTGTCGATTTCACTCGCGAGCAAGGCGGCAATCCGCAGGCGCGCGTAATAGCAACGAACATTCGCACCGCGAGTACCGCCGCAGCGTTCGCCAATGGCGCGTGCGGCCATGCCGAAGACTTCGATGACCTGGGTGGTGTCGGCGGACATCCTGCAACCGTGCTGACGCCGACCGTGCTGGCGCTCGCAGACGAATTGCATCTGTCCGGCCGCGATCTACTCACGGCATGGGTGGTCGGCTATGAGATCGGCACGCGTTTCAGCGCCAACATGCACACCGACCGCGATTGGCATCCCACCGCCATCTACGGCACCATGGCCGCTGCTGCAGCGGCCAGTAAACTGCTGGGGCTCGATGTGCAAAGCACGCGCATGGCCTTGGGTATCGCGGGATCCGAGGCCGGCGGCTTGCGGCGCAACTTCGGCACCATGACCAAGCCTTTCCATCCGGGGCAAGTGGCGCGCAACGGCGTCATCGCCGCCAAGCTCGCGTCCAAGGGCTATACCGCGGACCCGGACATCATTGAAGGCCGGCAAGGTTACGCCGATAATTTCGGCGGCGCCAAGTGCAACATACCGGCCATGACCAAGTTTCTCGGCAAAGTGTGGTTCCTCGAAGAAGAAGGCACGCGCATCAAACCGTGGCCCTGCTGCGGCGGCAATCACCAGACCCTGACCGGCTGGCTTGCGCTGATCAAGAAAGAAAAACTCAAGGCGGACGAGGTCGAAGCGGTAGAACACATCGGCCCCAATATCCCGTGCACCGGTGCGTTGTTGCGCACCGAGGTGAAGCAAGGCCTTGAGGGCAAGTTCAGCCTGGCCTACAACATTTCCGCAGCCATCATCGATGGCAAAGTGGATTACGAGACCTTCACCGACAAACGCGCTGCGAAGGGCGACCTGCAGGCATTCATGAAACGGGTAACCAT
>JAYUAH010000243.1:0-2104 GCA_043741415.1 Betaproteobacteria bacterium | reverse complement strand
GCGGCAAGCAATTTTTGCGATGCGCGTCCCACGCTTGCTTTTGTGTTTCCCACCACGCCATGGTGCGCGGATGCCCGGTGGCGCCCGGCAGCGTTTCGAGATTGGCGCTGAAGGTGCCGACCAGTGTTTTATCGGCGAGATACGCCGCGCAGCCGATCGACAGCATCGAATACGGGCCGGGTATCGGCCCGTCGGTTTCGACATCGGTGCTGACGTAGATTTCGGGTTGGTCTTCGGTCATGAGTTATTTTGAAAAGACGTTTTGCCACAGATGAACACAGAAAAATACTGATGAAAATCAAAGCTGCCCTTACAGCGCCTGCAACGACTCAATCACCTTGCGCTTGACCACCAACCCCTCCACGCGCCGGCGCGCACGCTCACGCGAGGCACGCTCCGAGGGCACGCGTATCTCGCTCACGCCCGGTTGCTTGGGCAGCGCTTTTATTTCGCGCACGAATTGCGACATGCGCTGTTTGAAGTCATCGCCCGGCAGCATGATCGCCGGGTTGATCACCCAGAACAGAAACCCGTAGTCGAGCACCTCGTCGCGAATAATCGCCGAGCCCGCCAGCAAGCCCAGTGCCTGTATCGCAAAGCTCAAGCCATAACCCTTGTAGACATAGTCCTTGCCGCCGAACGGCGCCACGCCGCCTTTCAGCGTGGCCGCCGCATCGCGCGTGGGTTTGCCGTTTTCGTCAAAACCGATACCTTCAGGCAATGGCTCATTCAGATGCGCATGCAACATCACCTCGCCCCACATGTATGAAGCCGTGCCGATGTCGAAGGTGATTGGCCCGTCTTCCGACGGGAAACCCAGGCAGATCGGGTTGGTGCCCAGCGCGGGCCGCGCAGCACCGGGTGGCACCACGCGCGGCTTGTTGCTGGCGGTGTGCATCACCACATAACCCTGCTTGACGATATGCTCGACAAAGTAGGCGTTGCGCCCGCTGTAGTAGGTGTTGTAAACACCCACGCTGCACAGTCCGCGCGCCTTGGCTTTTTCAAGCGCCTTTTCCGCAGCGCGGTAGCAGGTGACGTAGCCGATGTTGTTACCGCCATCCATCAGTGCCGACACGGGCGTTTCTTTCACCACTTTAATCGGTGTGCGCCCGAGCTTGAGTTTATCGTCGCCCGCCATTGCCAAAATGCGCGGCAAGCCGGCAAATTTGTAACCGCACAGCATGTTGTCGATCATTTGATCCACCACGATACGCGCATCTTCGGCGGTGTAACCGATGCGCTGCACGGCGGTTTCGCCGATGGCGCGCGCTTCGGCCTCGGTCATGCGGATGGTGTCGGGTTCATCGGCGTCGAGCAATGCGCCCGCGCCCTGCGTTGCTGCTGATGTCATGCGAAATCCTTGAGGTTATAACTTGAGTAAGCGCGCTGCCGTGGAACCGAGTATTTGTTCGCGCTCTGCAGCGGTGAGGCCGGGTATGGTATCGACAAACTGCACGGGCCGCGAATAACCCGCATCCATGTTGTAATCGCTGCCGACGACGATGCGGTCGGTGCCGACCATTTGCATCAGGTAACGCATGATGGCGCCGTTGTGGCTGATGGTGTCGTAGAAAAAGCGCCGCAGATACGCGCTGGCGGGTTGCTTCATATGGCCCAACTCGCGCTTGCGCGTCGCGACGCCGTTATCGAAGCGCCCAATCAACCACGGAAACGATCCACCCGCGTGCGGCAGAACCACTTCCAAGCGCGGAAACGCATCCAGCACGCCGCCGAATATCAGGTCCGCCGCGGCAATCGCCGATTCGTGCGGATTGCCGATGAGATTGCGCATATGAAATTTTTCCATGCGCTCACCGCCACACGGGTTCACCGGGTGCAGACACAGCGGCAATGCCAGCGCCTCGCACTGCGCATAAATCGGCCAGAACGATATGTGATCCAGATTCACGCCGTTGACATGCTCGGCCATGTAAACCGCGCAGATGCCCGGCAAGCGCGCCGCGCGTTCGAGTTCCTTCAGCGCGAGATCGGGCGCCTGCATCGGCAGCGTCATCGCGCCGCGAAAGCGCTTGGGATATTTTTCGTAGGCCACCGCGCAGTTATTGTTGTAGGCCTGCGCGAGTTTCAAGCCGAACGCCGG
>JAYUAH010000242.1:0-5113 GCA_043741415.1 Betaproteobacteria bacterium | reverse complement strand
TGCGCCGGATGTTTTGTTGTGTGCTTGCCGCGTCAGACGTCAAGAGCAAGTTCGCCGGGGGCAGCCCGGCGGCTGGTCACTTTTCTTGCTCCGCCAAGAAAAGTAACCAAAAGAAGGCGGCCCCCGGTTCGCCGACCTCTCCCTGCGCTACTCGACGCGCCGGGCGGCTGCGGAACTCGCCCTCGCGAACTGCACGCGAGGACTCAGACAGTCCTCGCCGACTGCCCTCGGCGCGTCTGCGTTGCTCGGCGGCTCACAGGGGGATTTTCTCGCGATCACCTGTGGTTGTTCGCGTAGGATGGGTGCAGCTTAGCGAAACCCATCACAACAATTGTGTCGATGGGTTTCACCCAACCTATGGAGACACATTAAAGTAGCCGTAGGTTGGGTTGAATGAAATGAAATCCAACACAAACACACTTTGCAAATCACGTTTCTCGGATCGAGTGCGAAACGATGTTGGGCTTCGCAGGCTCAGCCCAATCTACATGAGATCATAAAAAATTCAATAAAAACAAATACTTATGTGTTGTCGTCGGTGTGCCGTGCATTCATCACCGACCCACTCATCAACGCCCTCGCACACCACCAAAATATCGGCGACAAGCCAATCGCCGCACCCAGCGCTCCAAACATCGTAGGAATAAACACATGCGCACCGTAGCTCACCGCCAGGCGCATCGCGATGCCTTCGCCTAGGGCGTAGTAGCTGAAATACTTGGTGCGGTTTTCCGCGCTGGCCATCACGCCGACGTAGTTTTGCGTGGCGAGCACGAACAGCATGCTGGTGAAGCCCGCGAATGCCGCGGATAAATACAGTGCAGGCAACCCCGGCCACAGGAAAGGAAACAGCATCGCCACGCCATAGGTCGTGAGGCCGATGTACATCAGCACGCGATTGTCGAAGCGATCGGCTACGCGTCCGGCGGACACCGCAAACAGAAACGGCAATATGCCGTGCAGCGCGAATAGCAAGCCGGTCTGGAAGGGGCCGGCGCCCAGATCAACCGCGAACAAGTTGACCAGTACGCGGTTGCCTTTCATGGCAACGAAAAAGATTGATGTGAGTGTGAGTACTAGAGCAATAGGCATGAGCGGGGCGATTATATCCGCCGCGTGCACGGGACGGCGGCTTGCCCACATATAGCGGACTCAAGGGCGTGGCGATGCTAAAATGATCGCTCTAGCGTATGGAGTATTGAATGAAGCGGCAGGTCTGTTATTTGAAGTGTGCGCTGTTGGTGTCGTTGTCGATGGGTGCGACTGCGCATGCAGCCGATGGTGCGAGCGATTACCCGAGCAAGCCGATACGCATCATTGTCGGCTTCACGCCGGGCGGCGGTCCGGATATCACGGCGCGGCTGGTCGCACAAAAACTCACCGAGTCGTGGAAGCAGCAGGTGATTGTGGATAACCGTCCGGGTGCGGGCGGCACGGTGGGCGCGAACCTGGTGGTGAATGCGAATCCCGATGGCTACACCTTGCTCTCGGTGTCGTCGGCGCACGCGGTGGCGGCGGCACTGTATCCGAAGCTGCCCTACGACACGCTCAAGGATTTGGCGGGCATCACGCAGACCGCAGCCTCAAAATACCTGCTGGTGGTGGCGCCGCCGCTCAACGTGAAGTCGGTAAAGGATTTGATCGCGGTTACAAAAGCCAAGCCGGGGCAACTTAATTTCGCGTCGGCGGGTGTCGGCAGCGGTACGCATTTCGCTGCCGAGCAGTTCAAGGCGCAGGCAGGCATTAACGTGGTGCACGTGCCGTTCAAGGGCATACCCGAAGCAGTGACCGAAACGCTGTCGGGGCGTGTGCATTTTTTTATGGCGCCGATCGCGAATGCAGTGAATCTGGTGAAAGAGGGCAAGCTGGTAGGCTTGGGCGTGTCGTCGCCGCAACGTGATGCGCTGGTGCCGGATATACCAACCATCGCCGAGGCCGGGGTGGCGGGCTATCGCGCCGAGTTGTGGTTCGGCTTGTTGGTCGCGGCGCAGGTGCCTAAACCCATCGTGGCGCGGCTGAACAACGAGATTAGCCGCATCCTCAATGCGCCGGAGGTCAAACAACGCTGGGCGCCCATCGGCCTCGATCCGCGTCCGGGCGCGCCCGCCGACTTCGACAAACTGGTGGCGTCGGATATCGACGTGTTCGGCAAAATCGTGCGTGCGGCGAATATTAAAGCGGAGTAATGCCAATTCCATTTCATTAGATCAATAATTATTCGTCGTTTTCCAAATGAGAATTGTCAGCTCATTAATGAGCTATTGAAATAGAAATGGAATAACGCCATGAGTGTGCGCAGCTTGCAACAAGTGATTCAGTCCGTGCCCACCTCCGACGGCGCCGGCGTGAAATTGCGCCGCAGCCTCGGCAGCCAGCGTGGGCTTTATGTCGATCCGTTTCTGATGCTCGACGAATTTTCGACCGACAATCCGGATGATTACATCGCAGGCTTTCCGGCGCACCCGCATCGCGGCTTCGAGACGGTGACCTACATGCTCGACGGCCACCTGCTGCATGAAGATCACCTGGGCAATAAAGGTGATCTGAAAAGCGGCGGGGCACAGTGGATGACCGCGGGCCGCGGCATTATTCATTCGGAAATGCCGCAGCAGAGCGAAGGCCGCATGCGCGGTTTTCAACTGTGGGTGAATCTGCCGGCGAATGAAAAAATGAAACCGGCGTGGTACCGCGATATTGAACCCGGCGAGATTCCGCAGGTCACACTGGCTGAAGGCGGCACGGCTAAAATTATCGCCGGTTCGATTAACGTGGCGGGTGTGGTGACCGAAGGCGTGATCACCGGGCACACGACCGACCCGCGCTATCTCGATATAGAGCTGCCCAACGGGTCGCCGTTTCGTTATTACATTCGAGATGATTACAGTGCATTTATTTATCTCTATGAAGGCGAACTGCAAGTGGGTGCGCCTAACGATGCGCGCGCTTTGAAGACGCGCTGTGCCGGTGTGTTGTCGCCCGGCGATGAAATCGTGGCGACCGCGGAAAACGGCCCCGCACGTTTTTTGTTGCTTGCCGGTAAGCCGCTTAAAGAGCCGGTGGTGCAGTACGGACCGTTTGTGATGAACACGCGCGAAGAGGTCGAGCAGGCCGTGCGTGATTACCAGAATGGAGTATTGACCGCTTGAATCCGCAAACCCTCTCGGAATTGCTGGCGCGCCGCGTGGCGGCCGGCGGCATCGCGATTATTGATCGTGACGTCGCCATTTATCCGGCGACGCTGGAGCTGGAAAGCCGGCGGGTGGCGCAAGGGCTGCACGATCTGGGCGTGCGCGAAGGCGACCGCGTGGCGTTGTGGTTGCCGAACGTGCCGGCGTGGCTGATCAGTTTATTTGCCTGCGCGAGGTTGGGCGCGATAGTGGTCGCGGTCAACACGCGCTTTCGTTCCAACGAAATTGCCGATATCGTCGGGCGCTCCGGCGCGAAAGTGCTGATCTACTGGCCGGGCTTCAGGCACATCGACTTCGACGGTATTTTGCGCGACGCGGGCGTGCCCACCCTCGACGGCTTGCAGGCGATTGTCGCCTACAGCGAGCCCGGCGATGAAACGATCGACCATCAAGGCCTCGGCAAACCGGTAGTGGCGTATCGTGATCTGGCGCAGCGTCCGCCGTACGTGCGTGATCATGCGCGCCCCGATTTGGGTTGTTTGATTTTTACCACCTCCGGCACCACCAAGCTGCCCAAGTTTGTGTTGCACAGCCAGGCATCGATTGCCAGCCATGCCATGGAGGCCGCGCGCGGCTTCGGCTTCGATGCGCCCGGCGTGCGCGGCCTGTTGCCGGTGCCGATGTGCGGCACCTTCGGCATGAGCAACGCACTGATGCCGTTTGCGGTCGCCAAGCCGCTGGTGATGATCCCCACCTTCGATGCGCAGGCTGCGGCGCAGGCGATACACACGCATCAAGTGACGCACTTGCCGGCCACCGGCGACATCGTGGCGCAGTTGTGCGCGGCCGCGGCGGAACCCACGCCGTACCCGAGCGTGCGCATGGTGCTGGGTGTGCGCGCGGGCCAAGCCGCGCCGGCCCAGGCGCGCGGCCTCACCTTGGTGGGCATCTATGGATCGAGTGAAATGCAGGCCGTGCTGTCGCGCCAGCCGCTGCATGCGCCGCCGGCGCAACGCGAAATCGGCGGCGGCAAACTGGTTAACGCCACGACGCAAGTGCGCGCGTGCGACACCGAAACCGGCCGCATTTTGCCGCACGGTGAACACGGCGAGCTCGAATTCAAGGGCTCGAGCTGCATGATGGGTTATTACGGCAATGCCGAAGCCAGCGCCGCGGTGTTTACCCAAGATGGTTTTTTCCGCAGCGGCGATTTGGGCTACACCGTGGCCGATGGCGAATACGTGTTTCTATCGCGCATGGGCGACGTGTTGCGGCTGGCGGGCTTTTTGGTCAACCCGCTGGAAATTGAAGCCGTGCTCGATGCGCATCCCACCGTCGATCAAAGTCAGGTGGTCGGCATTGACGGCCCGCGCGGCCCGGTGCCGGTGGCGTTTGTGCTGCCGACACGCGGCGCCGCCGTGGATGAGGCCGCGTTGATCGCACATTGCAAACAACAAATCGCCAACTACAAAGTGCCGCATCATGTGTTGCCCATTGCCGCGTTTCCGTTCACGGCGAGCGCCAATGGCAACAAAATCCAGAAAGCCAAGTTGCGCGAAATGGCGGCGCAGGTGCTGCGCCCCACCTAAAAAGAGAATTTAATGTAAGTATTTGATTTTAAACAATATTTTATAAGGCCATTTTATGGGCGAATTTCATCGGCGCGATTTTCTCACGGGCATCTCGGCGCTGGGCGCGAGTGCGTTGTTGCAAAGCTGCGCGGCCACGGGCGATAGCGCCGCGGGTGCCGCGGGTGCGGCGCGCAGCCGCATCGACATTCATCATCATTTTGTGTCGCCCGGTTTTTCCGCGACGTTGAAGCAGTTGGGGCAGGGCCACGCCAAGTGGTCGGTGGACATGTCGCTCGACGACATGGATAAAAGCGGTATTCAAACGTCATTGTTGTCGTTGATGCAACCGGCGCTGGCGATCGGTGACGTGGCGCTCGGGCGCAAGCTCGCGCGCGAAGCGAATGAGTATGCGGC
>JAYUAH010000241.1:0-2109 GCA_043741415.1 Betaproteobacteria bacterium | reverse complement strand
GAGATGGCGCGCATCAAAAACGATCTGCCGGTCGGCATTGAATTTCATCAGGTGAGCAATCAGCCGAAGATTGTCAAGCAGGCGGTGGGTACCTTTATGCGCTCGCTCATGGAAGCGGTGGCGATTGTGCTGACGGTGAGTTTCATTTCACTCGGCTGGCGGGCCGGTGCCGTGGTCGCATTGACCATTCCGTTTGTGTTGCTGGCCACTTTTCTCGCGATGCAGATTTTCAAAATTGATCTTCACCGCATCTCGACTGGGGCGCTGATCATCGCGCTCGGCCTGCTCGTTGACGACGCCATGATCGTGGTCGAAATGATGGTGCGCAAACTGGAAGAGGGGCTCGATAAATTTGCCTCGGCGACCTTCGCCTACGCCAGCACGGCGTGGCCGATGCTCTCGGGAACCTTGGTGACTGCTGCCGGTTTTTTGCCGATTGCGCTGGCGAAATCGTCGACCGGCGAATACACCTTTGACATGTTCAGCGTGACCACGATTGCGCTGGTGTTGTCGTGGTTCGCAGCGATCATCGCCACACCGCTGTTCGGCTACTGGATTCTGAAGCGCCCCAAAAATGCGACAACGGAGGGGGAAGCGCATGAACATTTCGACACGCCGTTCTACACGCGTTTGCGCGCCCTCATCGACTGGTGCATCACGCATCGCTGGAAGACCATCATCATCACCGCGACGACGCTGGCACTCGGCATCATTGGTATGGGCTTGACCGAGAAGCAGTTTTTCCCGACCAGTGATCGCACCGAAGTGATGGTAGAAATGTGGCTGCCGGAAGGCGCGAGCTTTCAGGCGACCGAAACGCAGGTGGAGAAGCTCGAAGCCGTGTTGAAGGCCGACAAAGATGTGCAGACCTTTGTGACGAGCGTGGGGATGTCCTTGCCACGCTATTTTTTGTCGCTGCAACAAGAGCTGTTTCGCCCGAATTTTGCGCACACGCTGATCCTCACTGAAAATGTGGAAGCGCGCAATCGCGTCACGGTGAAATTGCAGACACTGCTCGACACCGAATTTCCGGGCGTTCGCGGGCGCGCGTTGAAGGTGCCACTCGGGCCGCCGGTGACTTATCCAGTGGTGTTTCGGGTCAGTGGGCCGGATGTTGCGAAGCTCAAACAAATTGGTGACGAAGTCGCTGCAGTGGTGCGCAAACACAAGAGCACGGTTGAGATCAACACCGATTGGGGCGACCGCACACCGGCGCTGCAAATTGAGGTCGATCAGGATCGCGCGCGCGCGTTGGGTGTGACCTCGCTCGCGGTTGCGCGCTCGCTCGGGGGCGCAGTGTCGGGCGCAACCATTGGCCAGTTCCGCGAGCGTGATCGCTTGATTGATGTGGTGATTCGTGGCCCCGCAGCGGAGCGCATCGCGGTGTCGCAGGTGGAGGATTTGCAAGTGCCGACAGCCAGTGGCCGCACGGTGCCGCTATCGCAAGTGGCGAGCGTCAAGCAGGTGATGGAAGAGCCGATCATTCGCCGCTATTCGCGCGTGCCCACGCTCTCGGTGCGCGCGGATATTGTCGAAGGCGTGCAGGCACCCGATGTGTCAGCGCAGATTGATCCGCTGCTCGCCGACATTCGTGCCAAATTGCCGCCGGGGTATCGCGTGGAAGCGGGCGGTGCGTATGAAGAAAACACCAAAGCGCAGGCCTCAATCAACGCCGGTGCGCCGCTGATGATCTTTGTCTGGCTGATGCTGTTGATGCTGCAACTGCAAAGTTTTTCGCTCTCGGCGATAGTGCTGATCACAGCACCCTTTGGCGTGGTCGGCGCGGCGGTTGGCTTGTTGCTGTTTCGCATGCCGTTTGGCTTCGTTGCCATGCTGGGCGTGATCGCGCTGATGGGTATCATCATGCGCAACACCATCATCCTGATCGATCAAATCAAGCAGGACATGGCGACCGGAACGCATGCCTGGACGGCAGCGCGCGAAGCCGCAGTGCGCCGATTCCGTCCGATCACGCTGACCGCTGCCGCAGCGGTGCTGGCAATGATTCCGTTGACGAGGAGCGTGCTCTGGGGCCCAATGGCGGTCGCGATCATGGCAGGGCTGGTGCTCGCCACGGTGCTCACCATTCTCGCGGTGCCCGCGATTTAT
>JAYUAH010000240.1:0-2110 GCA_043741415.1 Betaproteobacteria bacterium | reverse complement strand
CAAGTAGGGTGCAATAAGCGTAGCGCATTGCACCGAACACTCTAAGCCATCGCGCTATGCCTCACTACATCGCCTTCCTGCGGGCCCTAAATGTCGGCGGTCGCTTCATAAAAATGGAAGCCTTGGCGAAATACTTTCGTGCGCTCGGTCACGCGGATGTCGAGACCTTCATCAATAGCGGCAATGTGATTTTCAGTTCACCGAAAAAATCATCTTCGGCATTGGCGGCGTCAATCGATACCGGACTTGAACCGTTGTTGGGATACAAAGCCGATGCTTTCGTTCGATCCGAAAGCGAGGTGCATGCGATTGCAAAGCAGGCGGCAACGTTCGAGCCCCGCGTTCCCGCACCCGGCGAGGTCAACGTGGCTTTTCTGGCTCGACCACTCTCGCTGAAACAAATTACCGTGCTTCAATCGCTGCGTAGTGAGCTGGATGATTTTGTGTGTGACGGCACGGAGGTTTACTGGCTGTGTGGTTGCCGCCAAAGCGAATCCAAATTTTCCAACGCGGTGTTCGAGCGTAAGCTCGCAACGCGAACCACCATTCGACGCGCCAACATGGTGGCGCGACTTGCTGCGCTGCTTCACATGGGCGCGATCGGCACTCGGTAGAAATATCATAAGTATTTGATTTTAAACAATATTTTTAAATGACCGCGTTCGATAGCCGCGCCGAGTACGAACGCCGCATGCACAAGGTCGCCGAGCATATCGACCGCCATCTCGATCAACCGTTAACATTGAATGCGCTGGCGGTGGTTGCGCATTTTTCGGCGTTGCATTTTCACCGGCTGTTTGCTGCGTGGATGGGCGAGACGCTGGGCAATTACCTGAGTCGCCGCAGGCTGGAGACGGCCGCGATGCGGCTGGCGAGTCAGCCGCATGTGCCGGTGTTGCACATCGCATTGGCCGTGGGCTTCGGTTCGGGCGAAGCGTTTGCGCGCGCGTTCAAGTTGCGCTTCGGCTGCTCGCCTACGGCGTGGCGTACGCAGCGACGCGCATCACGCAGCAAGCACAGTCAGGCGATTCGCAAGCTCGATCAGGCGCCGGTGTTTGCGTTGCTCAACAATGAAGCCTCCCGCAACTTGAACATGGAGGTACCCATGAACGTCAAACTTGTCGACCGGCTACCTGCGAACATCGCGTATATGCGTCACACCGGGCCTTATGGCGCACCGGTCAATGCGTTCTGGATACACAGGGTGGTGCCGTGGTTGACGATGAACAATCTCATGGATCAGCCGCGTTACGGCATCGGGCAGGATGACCCCGCGGTCACTGCGCCGGAAAAATGCCGCTACGACGCGTGCGTGGAAGTGCCGCCGCAGTTTGTGCCGGGCGCGGGTGTGTACCTGACCACCATTCCCGGCGGGCGCTACGCGGCGCACAGCTTCAAGGGCACTGTGCCGCAGGTCGGCGAGGCGTGGACGTCCGTGCTGCGCGATTGGCTGCCCGCCAGCGGCTATCAACTCGATGGCCGACCGTGCTTTGAATATTTTCCGCGCGGGTCGAGCTATGATCCGGCGACCGGCATTTTTGATTGCCAGATTTGTATTCCTGTTTCCCCGCTCTAACGCTCAATCGGTTGCCTTAACCCCCGCCGCCTTCACCGCCTTGCCCCAGCGTTGATATTCCGCAAGCATAAACTTGCCGAACGCTTCCGGCGCCATCGGCGTGGGATCGTAGCCACGGTCGCTGAGTTGTTTAGCGGTGTCGCTGCCGCTCAATATTTTGGCGAATGCGCTGTGCAGTTGCGTGATGATGGGCTGCGGCGTGCCGGCGGGCGCCATCAGGCCGTACCAGCCGCTGATGGCGAAGCCTTTGTAGCCACTTTCATCGAGGGTGGGCAAGTCGGGCAATTCGCGCGTGCGTTTGGCGGTGGTGACGGCGAGCGCGCGAATTTTGCCGGCGCGGATTTGCGGCAGGGCGGCGCCGGGGCCGGAGAATAGCGTTTGCACTTCGCCGCCGAGTGCGGCGGTCATCGCGGGGCCGCTGCCACGATAGGGGATGTGAGTGATTTTTACTTTGGCGGTTTGATAAAACACTTCTTGTGCTAAGTGCGAGGTGACGTTGCCGGAGCCGAAGTTGTAGCCGTTGGGTTTGGCTTG
>JAYUAH010000239.1:0-2111 GCA_043741415.1 Betaproteobacteria bacterium | reverse complement strand
CGCCGCGTGAGGTCCACAGTGCCGTTTGCGCGAACAGCGTGCGCAGTGCGTGTTCAATCGAGAGCGGCACTGCAAAGCGAAACGGATACAGCGAGCCGTACGTCGCGAGCAACGCCACCAGCAGCAGCGGGCCATGCGAGCGACGCGGTGTATCGGTCAAGCGGCCGCGCCTGCATCGCGCTGCGACACTACGCGCGCACAAACAGGCATAGAATGGATGACATGAATAACCTTCATTTTTAGCGCCACAATGCCCATGACCGCCTTTAAAAATTACTCAATAAAATCAAATACTTACAAATACCATGCGGTAGCGGCCGCGTGCGCCATGCTGCTGTGTTACGGCGGCGGCGCGCGCGCACAAGCGTGGCCGGTTAAACCCATCCGCGTACTGGTGCCATATCCGGCGGGTGGCACCTCCGACATACTCACGCGACTCATCGGCGCGAAACTCACCGAAGCGTGGGGACAACAAGTCATCGCCGATTCGCGGCCCGGCGCCAACGGCAACATCGCCGTTGAAATGCTCGCACGTTCCGCGCCCGACGGCTACACCCTGACGCTGATGGACATCGGCAATCTGGCGATCAGCCCCAGCATGTACAGCAAACTGCCGTTCGACATTATTCGTGATTTCGCGCCGATTACCACCATCACCTACTCGCCGTATCTGCTGACCACACACCCCAGCTTGCCGGTGAAAACCGTCGCCGAACTAATCGCGCTGGCGAAAAAGAACCCCGGCAAACTCAATTCGCCGGTGGGGTTGGGCGGCGCCATTCATCTCTCGACGCTGGAACTGCAGCAGCGCATCGGCACGCAGTGGGCCTACATCCCCACCAAGGGCGGCCAGGCCGCGGTGATGTCGGTGATGACCGGCGACGGCGACTTTCTGATGATGGGCGTGATTCAAACCTGGGTGCATGTCAAAAGCGGCAAATTGAAATTGATTGCCGTATCGAGTGAACAGCGCGAACCGATGTTCCCGCAGGTGCCGACGGTAGCGGAAACACCCGGCCTCGAAGGCTACAGCGCCGGCTCATGGCAAGGCATGCTCGGCCCGGCGAAACTGCCGCCGGAGATCATCAACAAAACCTACAACGAAGTAAAACGCATCATCGCGCTACCCGAAATCAACGAAAAAATGACCTCGCAGGGTTCGCGCCCGCAAGCCAAAACGCCGCAAGAGATGGGCCGCTGGCTGGCGACGGAGAAGGACAAGTCGGCGAAGGTGGTGAAAGAAAGTGGCTACAAAATAGATTGAGGTTGCTATGGTGTGGCATCGCCAATATTCAGAGTTACTCTGAATTACCATAAGTTTATCCTTCGAAGCAGGAGACGAGCATGGAACATCTCAATCGAATCACCCGGCAACCCGACCTCATGGGCGGTAAAGCATGTATCCGCGGCATGCGCGTCACCGTTGGCATGGTCGTCGGGCAAATCGGCGCGGGCCGCACGGTTGACGAACTTCTCGTCGACTATCCCTATCTGGAACGTGAAGACGTTATGCAGGCCCTGCGTTATGCGGCGTGGCGTGCCGAAGAAAGAGAGGTTGTGCTGGCCGACGCATGAAATCGCTCCTCGACATGAACCTCTCGCCGCGTTGGGTCGGCGTGCTGAGACTTGCGGGATTCGACGCGGTGCATTGGTCGACGCTGGGCGCGAGCAACGCGCCAGACGCGGCAATCATGGCCTAAGCCCGTGCAAATGCGCGCCGAGGATGTGAGCCCCGACGCGATCAGCGTACCGGTCATCGCCCTACGGCAGATGGCAAGCGAACTCGAGGAAGGCGCGCTGCTCACGGTCGATCCTGGCCGCACCCGCGTGCGCATCCTGCCGCTGCCGAGTCGAAGCAAGTAGGCCTCGAGAGTGTTGGGCTGAGCCTGTGAAGCCCAACCTCCTTCAGACGAGACATCGACTCACGGCGCAGCATCGGTGGCCACCGCCGTAACCACAAACCGCTCCGCCCCACCCGCACGCAGCGCATCAAACGGCCAACAAGTCACCAGCGTGAGCCGCGTCGAGCCGTTATTGCTCGTCACGTAAAAATCGTCCTTGTCCACCACCTTGGTTTCGCTCACGCGATAACTGCGCCACACGCCGTCGGC
>JAYUAH010000238.1:0-5140 GCA_043741415.1 Betaproteobacteria bacterium | reverse complement strand
CGGCGGTTTCAAATATCCCGATACCGGCCCTGCGGCGTGGCAACCGATGGACAATGTTTTTGAATACGATCCGCTCGCGGATACCTGGAAGCCGCTCGCGCCGTTGCCCGGTAAACGCGGCGCACCGGCGGCCACGGTGCATGAGGGCAAAATCTATGTGATCGGCGGCGCCGGGCTGCACCCCGGTTCCAAAGAAACGGTGTTGCATCCCGCGCGCCCGCATCGCGCGCTGTCGACCAACGAAGTGTATGACCCGGCCAGCAACACATGGGCCACGCGTCAGCCGATGCCCACCGCGCGCAACCACGGCGCCATCGGCATGGTGAACAACAAGATTTATTACCTGGGGGGGCGTGTCGGCGCGGCGTTTATCACGCGCGCCACCAATGTCGGTCTGGTGGAAGAATATGATCCGGCGACCGATCAATGGGGCGGGCTCAAAGCCTCGATGCCCAACCCGCGCAGCGCGGTGGCGTGGGGCCTGCACAAAGGCAAAATTTACGTGGCGGGCGGCGAGGAGCGCGCCTCGGGGCCGTGGCAAAGAACCTTTCGCGCGGTCGAGGCCTACGACCCGCGCACCAATCGCTGGGAGCAGACCATCGAAATGGAATTCCCGCGTCACGGCTTGGCGGGCGACATCGTCAACGGCAAATTCCATCTGGTCAGCGGCGATGCCGCATCGGGCGGCGCGCCGGGCACGCACATCGATTCGGACGTGCACGAGATTATTGATCTCGAAGCGAAGTAACGTACAGGTATAATCACGCGCGCGGCCCAAGGTTCCTTGGGCCGCGCTTTTTTTCGCCACCAGATTTGGATGCAATGAACGTATTTTACGAAGAAGACGGTGGTTTCAAAGTCGGCGCGATCCTCGCCGACAATGACACGTCATTGCAAATCGAGGCGCCGCACGGCAAACGCTCCAAGATCAAGTCATCCGCGGTGTTGCTGCGCTTTGAGCGGCCCGTCATGGCGAGCTTCATGGCCGACGCGCAGCGCGTGGCTGACGACATCGATATTGATTTTTTGTGGCAGTGCTGCGGCGAGCCGGAGTTCGACTATGCGGCATTGGCGCGCGAGTATTTTGGGCACGAGCCGAGCGCGGTGGAGGCCGCCGCCGCGTTGCTTAAATTGCATGGCGCACCGATGTATTTCTACAAAAAGGGCCGCGGCCGTTATAAGGCCGCACCCGAGGCCTCGCTCAATGCAGCGCTGGCGGGCATTGAGCGTAAAAAACAACAGGCGCTGCAAAAGCAGCAATACCTCGATCAATTGACGGCCGGGCAGTTGCCGCCGGCGTTCGTGCCGTTGCTCAAAACCCTGCTCTACGCGCCGGACAAAAACACGCTGGAATTCAAAGCGCTGGAAGAAGCGTGCGTGGCACAGCATATGTCGCCGGCGCATCTGCTGCAGCGCTGTGGTGCGCTACCGTCGTCGCATGATTTTCATCTCGAGCGGTTTTTGTTTGAGTATTTTCCGCGCGGTGCCGAGCACGTGGACCTGCCGCCGGCAACGCAGCCGCATGATCTGCCGCTGGCGGATGCAGTTGCCTACAGCATTGACGACGCCGCCACCACCGAAATCGATGATGCGTTTTCGGTCACGCCGCGCGCTACCGGCGGTGTGCGTATCGGCATCCATATCGCCGCACCGGCGCTGGGCATTACCTTGGGTACGCCCGCGGAGGCGGAGGCGCGCGAGCGCTTATCCACGATTTACCATCCGGCGGGCAAGATCACCATGCTGCCGCTGGCGCAGATTGCGGCCTACACCTTGGCCGAAGGGCGCGAGTGTCCGGCGCTGTCGCTGTATATTGAACTGAATTCCGTGGGCGAGATTGCCGCCACCGAAACGCGGGTGGAGCGCGTGCGTGTGGCCGGCAATTTGCGTCACGATACCCTGGAGCCGGTGTTTAACGATGCGGCGCTGGCGCGCGGCGTGATCGATCATCCGCAGGGCGCCGAGTTGAAGGCGCTGTGGGCGTTTGCCACCCAGCGCGCCCGCGCGCGCCAGGGTGATGGCCCGCAGCAGCAGCAACGCGCCGACTACACCTTTCAGGTTGATAAGCATAACGACGGTGAGCATATTACCATTGGCCGCCGCGCGCGCGGTTCGGCCATCGACACCCTGGTGTCGGAGCTGATGATTTTCGTCAACAGCACCTGGGGCCGTGAACTCGCCGACAAACAAGTGGCGGCGATTTACCGCGTGCAAAACGGCGGCAAGGTGCGCATGAGTACCGCGCCCGCCGCGCACGATGGATTAGGCGTGGCGCAATACATGTGGTCGAGTTCGCCCTTGCGCCGCTACGTGGATTTGGTCAATCAGCGACAGTTGATTGCCGCCACGCGTGGTGAAGCGCCGCCGTATCAACAACGCGATGAAGCCTTGCTCGGCGCCATGCGCGACTTTGAACTCGCCCATGACGCCTACGCCGAGTTTCAGCGCAACATGGAACGTTATTGGTGCCTGCGCTGGCTGATCCAGGAATCGCGCAGCACGGTGCTGGCGACGGTGCTGCGTGAGAATCTGGTGCGCTTTGATGAGCTGCCTATCACCACGCGCGTGGCATCGCTGCCCGAATTGCCGTCCGACACCACCGTCGAACTCGCCGTATCCAACATTGACCTGCTGGATTTGACGGTGCACTGTGAATTCCGTCGCAAGATCGATGTCAGCGAGCATGATCTCAGCGCATCTGATAGCGCTCACTAACTGCGGTCATTAGTTGTATGTTTACTTCAATATAATCTTGCAACTATAAGTAAATAAACAGATTTTGCTTGTCTATGGCAGGTGTTTAGCTACAATAGCTATAGTCATGAGAGCCCAGCGTTCCGCCAAAGTCGTACCCTTCTCACGCCGCGCCAAACGCGGGCATGCGGTCGCCCGCAAGTCGATGATCGCGGAGTTGGACGCGCGCGTCGCGCAGCTTGAAGCCGCGATAGGCAGGCTCGACAAACGCATGACACGCGGCGCGTTTAACCGGTCGTTCCAGATTGCGTTGGCCGCCTCTATTTTTTTACACCTGCTGCTGATTACCCTCGTCACCTTCAAGCTGCCCGACAAAAGCGTCGACCACAACGACAAGCCGCTGGAAGTGGTGCTGGTCAACGCGAAAAGCAAAACCAAACCGCTGAAACCGCAGTCGATGGCGCAACACAATCTCGATGGCGGCGGCAACACCGACGCCGACCGCCGCGCCAAGAGCCCGTTGCCGATTTTGCGCGATGATCCGAAGTCTAATGATGTGGCGGTGGCGCAAAAGCGTGTTGAACAACTGGAGCAGGATGTGCAGCGCCAGTTGATGGCGCGTCAACAATCGAAATACACAACGCCGTCGGCGGTGCCGCAGCCGACACCGCAGGTCGATCCGCAACCGGATGCGCCGCCGTCGCTGACGCAAGCCGATATCCAGCGCAGCATCAACATCCAGCGCCTCGAAGCGGAAGTCTCCAAGTTATGGGATAACTATCAAAAGCGCCCGCGGCGCCATTCGATGGGGGCGTCGACCAGCGAATACCGCTTTGCGCGCTACGTTGAGGACTGGCGCCTGAAAATCGAGCGCATCGGTGAAACCAATTATCCGCAAGCCGCGCGCGACCAGAAAATCTACGGCAGCCTGTTGCTGACAGTGTCGATCAAAGCCAATGGCACGATAGACAATATTGAGTTGCGCCGCTCGTCCGGCAACAAAGTGCTCGACGATGCAGCAATACGCATTGTGCGCATGGGCGCACCCTATGCCGCGTTTCCATCGGAGATCGCCAAGGACACCGACATTATCGACATCAGCCGCACCTGGCGTTTTACCAGCTCGGATCGTCTCGAAACCGAATAGTTGTTGTCGAGCGACCACACGCGCATGAGCGATTCCTACGCCGTCATCGGCAACCCGGTTGCCCACAGCCAGTCGCCGCAGATCCATGCAGCCTTCGCGCGACAGACATCGCAAATTATTGATTATAAAAGAATTTTTTGCGAGTTGGGCGCATTCGCGCCAACCGTGCGCGGGTTCATTGCAGACGGCGGCAAAGGTGTGAATATCACCGTGCCGTTCAAGCACGAGGCGTACGCTTTCGCGACACGCTTGAGCGCACGCGCCGAGCAAGCCGGTGCGGTCAACACGCTTAAGTTTAACGGTAACGAGATCGCCGGCGACAACACCGACGGCGCAGGTTTGGTGCGTGATCTCACGCAGAATCTCGGTTGCACGCTGCGTGGCAAAACCATATTGTTGCTGGGTGCGGGCGGTGCGTCGTTTGGCGTGGTGGGGCCGCTGCTCGGCGAGTTGCCCAGCACACTCGTGATCGCGAATCGCACCATGAGCAAGGCTGACGCGCTGGTGCAGCGCTTCGCGGCGCACGCATTCGGATGCACGATGTCCGCCCACAGTTACGCGGCGCTGACGGGAAAAATTTTCGACGTGGTGATCAATGCAACTTCCGCTGGCCTGTCGGGCAGCATGCCGGAACTGCCGGCGCAATTGTTCGCGCCTGGTGCGCTGGCCTATGACATGGTGTATGGCAAAGCCACACCGTTTATGCAGTTCGCGCAGGCGCGTGGTGCTCGTGTTGCCGACGGCTTGGGCATGCTGGTCGAGCAGGCGGCGGAGTCGTTTTTCATCTGGCGTGGCGTGCGGCCGCAGACCGCGCCGGTGATCGCGTTGCTACGAACCCAAGGCTAAAACGTAAACCTTGCTGACTGTGTTCAAAGCCATTTTTCGCTGGAGTTTTCGCGCTGTGTTGCTGGCGCTGATCGCGCTGGTGGTGATTCAATTGTGGTTCGCCGCGAATATCGTGTACTGGGTCAAATTCAATCCGTCGTCCACCGCGTTCATGCGCGCACGGCTGGAACTCATGCGCGAAACCAAGGCGGACGCCAAACTACGTTACCAATGGGCACCGTATCAAAATATCTCGCCGCACCTGAAGCGTGCGCTGATCGCTGCCGAGGATGCCAAGTTTCTCGAACATCGTGGCTTCGATTGGGACGGTATTCGACAAGCGTGGACGCGCAATCGGCGCGAAGGCGGCATCGTCGCGGGCGGCTCGACCATCAGTCAGCAGCTCGCGAAAAACCTGTTCTTTTCGGGCAAGCGCACGTGGTGGCGCAAAGGTCAGGAGGCGATTGTCACCGT
>JAYUAH010000237.1:0-5142 GCA_043741415.1 Betaproteobacteria bacterium | reverse complement strand
TTTCGTTTTTGTCGCCGGTGACGGCGCACACGCAATTGAAAGCCGGGCGCGTGAAAGCGCTGGCGGTGTCGAGCAAAACGCGTTTTGCGGGCACACCGGACATTCCGAGTGCAGTTGAAGCCGGCATACCGGGCCTGGATGCGCGCCTGTGGTTCGGGCTGTTCACCACGGCGAAAACGCCGCGCGCCGTGGTGATGAAGCTCAATCAGGAAATCACCGAGGTGTTGAATAAGCCGGAGGTGAAAGCGCTGCTGCTCGCGCAAGGCGCCGAAGCTGCGCCGTCTACGCCTGAAGAATTGGGTGATTTCGTCAAGAGCGAACTTCAGCGCTGGGTGCCGATCATCAAGGCGGCGGGAATAAAAGCAGGATAAGGTGTTTTAGGGTGGGTTAGGCGCGTTGTCGGCGCCGTAACCCACCGAGGCACCGAACAATGGGCGGAGCAGAGGGGGAGACTATGAACCACCAAAAATTCGATCGACGTGATTTTCTGAAACTCGGTGCTGCCGCCGGCGGCGTAGCGCTCGGCGCGAATGCGCTCGCCAACCGCCATCCCCACCCACGCCCCACCTCGCTGCAATACCTCGATCGCAATATGTATCGTAAAAACACCGATGTGTTAGCGCAATTCGGGCCGGGACAGCATCGTGGCGGCAAGCTGCAAATGATGGCGGTCGGCGAGCGGCGGTTTTTGTTTCAGCAGGGCGATGTGATCGATGTGTCCAATCCGCTGAAGCCCACGCTGGTGGGGCGCAACGCGTATTTGCATTCGCAGATTCAACTGGCTTACAACAACAAACTCGGCAAGTGGATATTGATGACGGGCCGCGGCTCGCGCGCCACGTTCTCAACGCCGAAATGGCCGCACGGCAAGTACGATAATCCACTGCTGATCGACGGCAATATTAAAGAGGCGGGCTTGCGCGGCGTGCGGTTTTACGACGCCACCAACCCGGAAAAAATTTCGCAATTGTCGATGTGGAGTTGCGATCAGGGCGATCCCGCGCGCGAGCAGCAGACGGGCGCCGGCGTGCATCGCAGTTATTACGACGGCGGGCGTTATGCCTACCTCGATGCGGGGCCCGACAACACATTTATCAACATGGAATCCCCGGTTCGTTATTACACCAATTGTTTGCAGATCATCGATGTCGCCGATCCGGCGCAGCCGAAGTTTGTGTGCAACTGGTGGATACCCGGGCAGAAAAAAGAAGAAGAGGCTGAATACAAAAAGTGGCGCGAGTACGGCGACAAAGAGTCGTTCACCAGTCACCACGGCCCGGTGTATGTGCCGGTGAAAGTGGAGGACGGCGGCAAACTCGGGTACAGTTCGTGGGGCTCGTTCGGCATGTTGATACACGATTTGTCGGATATTCAAAAACCAAAAATCGTCGGTCGCTGGCTGCCGCCGGATCAAAAGCCGGGCGCGATACATTTTCACACCATCGACATCGCGCGGCTGAATCGCGGCTTTGTGATTGCCAATCCCGAAGTGCTCAACCCCGATTGCAACGAACGTTATCAGCCGATCTGGGTGATCGACGTGCGTGATCCTGCCAATCCCAAACCGATATCGAAGTTGCCGGTGCCGCTGCCGCCGCCCGATGCGCCGTACAAAGATTACTGCGACCGACGTGGTCGCTTTGGTCCGCACAATCCACCGCATATCAAAGCGCCGGGCAAGCCGCACGCGAATTTCACCGCGTATTCTTTTTTCAATGCAGGCTTGCAATTGTTCGATCTCGCCGACCCCGCGAATCCGAAAAACACCGGTTACTTTGTGCCGCCGCAAGCCGGCCATCTCGATCAATTTGACAGTTACCCGCGCGACACCGACAACGTGTTTGTCGAGTGGGATCGAAATTTGATGTGGGTGGGTACCGGTACCGGCATTTATTTGGTAACGTCGCCGCTGCTTGGCGCACCGGTATTGAAACCGCAAAAAGTGTCTGAGTGGGTGCTGCCTGGGCTGAATCGAGGTCACGCGTAAGTATTTGTTTTTAAAGGAAATTTTAAATGGCACGTAGAGCTAAAATAGTCGAACCGAAAAAAATAAAAGCATCCGGCATCGATCCGAACAAGGGCGTGGCATCGGCGCCGGACGGTTTGTATAACCCGGCGAATCCGGGCCACCGTTGGGATTTGCCGCTGCAAGCGCCGGGCCGCATGCAAGTCGACTTCGAAGAGCGCGTCGATTTTCGCCGGCTGCATAACTATCGCCTCGCGCGCACGCGCAATGCGCTGGCGCAATCGCAACTCGGTGCGCTGCTGGTGTTCGATCAATACAATATTCGTTACATCTCCAGCACGGTGATCGGCGAGTGGGCGCGCGACAAACTCACGCGCTGGTGTTTGCTCACCGGCAACGGCGAACCGTGGGTGTGGGATTTCGGTTCCGCCGCGCGGCATCACAAAATTTACGCACCGTGGCTGCCGAAGAATCATTGTCTTGCCGGTAACGTGGGCTTGCGCGGCGCGATCAATCCGAAAGTGGGTTTGTTCGAAGAAGCCGCAAAAGAAATCTACGATGTGTTGAAGGCCGAAGGCGTGGCCGACATGCCCATCGGCATCGACGTGTGCGAGCCGCTGTTTTTATTTGCCTTGCAAAAACTGGGCCTCAACGTTGTTGATGGTCAGCAGGTGATGCTCGACGCGCGCGAAATCAAAAGCCACGACGAAATCACCCTGCTCAATATGGCCGCGGCGATGGGCGATGGCGTGTATCAGGATATTTTCGAAGCCTTAAAACCCGGCATCCGCGAAAGCGAAGTGGTGGCGCTTGCGACCAAGCGCTTCTACGAAATGGGTTCCGATTGCGTCGAGGCGGTGAACGCCATCGCCGGCGAGCGCTGCAGCCCGCATCCGCATAATTTTACCGACCGCTTGATACGCCCCGGCGATCAGGCGTATTTCGATCTGATTCAAACCTACATGGGTTACAAGACGTGCTATTACCGCACGTTTACCGTCGGCAGCGCCACACCCGCGCAGCACGACGCCTACAAAAAAGCGCGGCACTGGATGGATAGCGCGATTGCTATGCTCAAACCCGGCGTGTCAACCGAGAGAGTCGCGAAAGCTTTCCCGAAATGCACGGAAATTGGGTTCGAAACTGAAATGTCGGCGTTCGGCCTGAATTTCTGTCATGGTCTGGGCATGGGCCTGCACGAGCGGCCGCTGATCTCGCGCTTGAATTCGTTTAAAGACCCGTACGAATTGAAGGCGGGCATGGTATTCGCGGTGGAGACCTTTTGCCCGGCGAAAGATGGTGTGTCGGCCGCGCGCATCGAAGAAGAAGTGGTGCTGACGCCGAATGGGGCGAAGATTATTACGCTGTTCCCGGCGCAAGAGTTGCCGATAGCGAATCGCTACTAAAATTCAAACCGCAAAGGCGCAAAGACGCAAAGAACCCCGCGCAAAGAAATTCATTCTTGGTTTTCTTTGCGTGTCCTTTGCGTCTTAGCGTCTTTGCGGTAATGAACTGGAACTTGAACTTGAACTTGAATTTCACGGAGTAAATATTGGACACAAGCAAAGCCAAAGAAGTCGCCGTGCTCGGCCACGACATTCGCCTCGAGCTCTACAAAATGCAGATCGACCTGCGCTATTGTGAAAAGCGCGCCTACGATCTGTTCCTGCAAAACCTGATCAAAGGCACCAGCCATTTGTCGCTGGGGCAGGAGGCGATAGCCGCCGGCTTCGGTGTGGCGATGCGACCCGACGACTATACGTTTTGCACCTATCGCGGCCACGCGCACACGCTGGCGCGCGGCGTGTCGATGACCGGGGTGTTGGGCGAACTGATGGGGCGGCAATGCGGCCTGCTCGGCGGCAAGGGCGGCTCCATGCATTTGACCGATGTGAGCAAAGGCGCGATGGGCTCGTACGCGATTATCGGCGCGCATTTGCCGGTGGCGGCGGGTGCTGCGTGGAGCGCGCAGTATCGCGGTACTGAGCAGGTGGCGGTGTGTTTCTTCGGTGACGGCACCACCAATATCGGTGCGTTTCACGAGGCGCTGAATTTCTCGGTGATCTGGAAGCTGCCGGTGGTGTATGTGTGCGAAAACAATCTCTACATGGAGTACACGCCAATCAGCAGCGTGACGGCGGTAGAGCATCCCGCAGCGGATCGCGCGTCGGCCTACGGTCTCGAAAAAATCGTGATCGACGGCAACGATGCCGATGAAGTGTACAAAACGGCGGTGAAATACATGGAGCGTGCGCGCAAGGGCGGCGGGCCGGCGCTGATTGAATGCATGACGTATCGCCACAGCGGCCACTCGCGCGCTGATCCCGGCGCGTACCGACCGAAAGGCGAGCTCGAGCGCTGGCTGGAACGCGACCCGCTCAAAATTTATCGCGAGCGTTTGCTGGGGCTGGGCATTGTCGAAGCCACGCTGGCGGAACTCGAAAGTGAGTCCATGCGCGAGGTGGATGAGGCAACCGAAGCGGCCAAGAGTTCGCCCGTGCCGTCTATCGACGACATCGAAACCAATGTGTGGGCAGACGGGAGTGCAGCATGGCGGAACTAACCTATCGCGAAGCGGTGGCTGCGGGCATCGCGCAGGAAATGCGGCGTGATCCGAACGTGGTTTTTTTGGGCGAAGACATCGGCGCTGCGGGCGGCGTGTTCAAAGCCACCGTTGGCTTGTTTGATGAATTTGGCCCCAAGCGCGTGCGCGACACGCCGATATCCGAGCAGGCGATTTTGGGTGCCGCGATGGGTGCGGCGATGACGGGTTTGAAACCCATCGCCGAAATCATGTTCTCGGATTTTCTCGCGGTGTGCTGGGATTTGGTTGCCAATGAAATCGCCAAAACGCGCTACATGACCAACGGCCAGATCACGCTGCCCCTCGTGATACGCACGGCGAACGGCGCAGGCTCGCGCTTCGGCGCGCAGCACTCGCAGGCGGTGGAGAACTGGGCGATGATGATCCCCGGCATCAAGGTGATCGCGCCGGCGTTTCCCGCCGACATGAAGGGCCTGCTGGCCGCCGCGATACGCGACCCCGATCCGGTAATTATTTTCGAACAGAAATCGCTGTATTCGTTCAAGGGTGAAGTGCCGGATGGCGAACACATCGAGCCGCTGGGCAAGGCCAAGGTGCTGCGTCACGGCAAGGATTGCACGATTGTTGCGCT
>JAYUAH010000236.1:0-2128 GCA_043741415.1 Betaproteobacteria bacterium | reverse complement strand
ACGGCCGATGGCGGCGATGTAACGCTCAATGTTGAACTGCGGCAACAGCACCAGCGTGGCGCCGCCGGTAAAGCCCTGCTTGATCGCGTTCAATGCGTTCTTGTGATACAGCGGTGCGGCAACCAGGATGACATCATTTTCAGTGGTACCGCGCGTGTGCGCGAGTATGCGCCGGCTCCAGTTTTGTCCGTAGTGCGTGAGCAGCACGCCCTTGGGTCTTCCCGTTGAGCCGGAGGTGTAGGGCTGTATCGCCACCGATTCCGGCGCGGGTTCGAACGGCGTGAATTCGCCAGGGTCGAGAAACGCGTTGAACTCGTTACCATACTCAATCGCACACAAACCCGCGGGCAGCAGCTTGCGATGCACGGGTTCGATGAACGCGAGTTTCGCAGCCGCGTCATTTAAAATGTAGTGTGCGGTGTCGGGTGCAAGTTTGATATTCACCGGCACCGGTACCATGCCCGCGCGCATTGCGCCGAGCAGCGTGATCACAAAATCAGCGTGATTGAGCGACGCGATGCCGATGCGCTCGCCGGCTTTGAGGCCTGCGCGCACGAGACCGCGAGCAAACGCATTGCACGCAGCGTCGAGCGCGCCGTAACTCAGTGTGCACGGTGCCGCTGCGTCAGAGAGATCGATCAACGCAGCGCGCTGCGATTGCGCGTGCTCGATGAATGGCGCGCCGAGATTGCCGGCGTAGCCGCGGGGTTCAGGGCAGGGCATAATCACGACTGCGGGCTGTCTAAAAAATTGAATAAAATCAAATACTTATGGTGTAATGATCACTTTGCCGAAAACCTCACGATTCTCGATCAAGCGCAATCCATCGGCAGCTTTTTCCAATGGCAACACTTCGTCGATCACCGGCTTCATGGTGCCTTGCTGAATCATGTCCATCAGTGCTTTGAGATTTTCATCGTAGAAACTATTGGAGCCGATGATTTGCAATTCAAAGCTCCACACATAGCGCAAATCTTCTTTCGGATCGTAGCCGGCGGTGGCGCCGCACACCAGAATTTTGCCGCCGCGCTTGACGCAGCGCAGGGTCGGTACCCAGGTGTCGCCGCCGGTGAAGTTGATCACCACATCGACGCCGCCTTCGCTATTGCGGCGCTGCGGCTTGCCGAACTTTTCAATCGCCCATTTTGAAAAATCGGTGTCTTTGTAATTGATCACATGATCTGCACCCAAATCTTTCAGGCGCTGAATTTTGTCCGCGCTCGAAGCGCATGCGATGACTTCGGCGCCGAGCATTTTGGCGAGCAGCACACAGCCGGTACCCACGCCGCCGCTGGCACCCAGCACCAACACCTTGTCGCCTTTTTTAATCGTATTGTGCGTGATGATCATGCGGTGCGCGGTACCGTAGGCCACCGGCAGCGACGCGGCCTGCTCAAACGTCACCTTGTCCGGCATGGCAATCAACTGATCCGCTGCCACTAAACATTTTTCCGCGAGGCCGCCGTGCATCATTTCGCCCATTAGACCCTTTTTCTTGTTGAGCGGATTGACCAGCACGCGGTCGCCCTTTTTCCAGCCGGCGACACCCGCACCGACTTCGAGAATTTCACCGGCGAGATCGAGTCCGATAATCATCGGCATCGGCACTTTGATACCGGGCATGCCGCGCACGGTGAACACATCGTGATAGTTGAACGAGGTCGCACGCACGCGGATGACGACGTGGCCTTCGACGACGACAGGATCGGGGAAATCCGTCACGTATTGCAGTTTTTCAAGACCACCGTGTTCGTGCAATACCACTGCTTTCATTGTTCGCTCCAGGGAATGTGTTGCGCGCATCTGCGACCGACAGGCGCGACCGCCAGGCGCGAGTGACACGCGAGAGGCGCCCATTATCCGGGCTTTTGCGAGCGGACTCAATGGCGAAGCCTTGTTGCGAGCGGCGCAACAGGCGCGCGCGGCTATAATCGGTGTCTCTTCTTCGCATTACGATCCTCGACAATACGATCCTCGACAATATTCCATCGTGCCTGCTGAATCCGCTACGCCGGTCATTGCGCGCGCCACGGTGATCGCGGTGGTGGCACTCACCACGTTGGCGCAGATCGGCACGGTGATGGGTATTGCGGTGTTTCCGGTGATCGCGCCCAAACTCGCCGCCGAG
>JAYUAH010000235.1:0-11952 GCA_043741415.1 Betaproteobacteria bacterium | reverse complement strand
GTGCCGTCGTTACGCGCGCTGACCCAAAAACTCGATCGCGTCACGCGCGAGGCCATGACCGCGTTGCCCGATCTTTACGGCGGCCGCGAAGTGCTGGCTGCCGCGGTCAAACGGCTGCCGCGCTACCCGGAGATACGCAATGCATTGCGCGATTTGAAGCGCTTATCGGATGCGCTGGGCGACGTGGCGCGCATTCGTTTCGATTTGGCCGAGTTGCGCGGTTACCATTATCACAGCGGTGTGGTGTTCGCGGCATACGCGCCGGGCTGGAGCAACGCGCTGGCCCGCGGCGGCCGTTACGACGAAGTGGGCAAGGCCTTCGGGCGCGCGCGTGCGGCCACCGGATTCAGCATGGATTTGCGCGAGCTCGCGTCGGCGCGGCCGCATCATCAGTTCAAGGCCGGCGTGTTAGCACCCTACAAACCCGCTGACGCGGCCTTGCAAAAGCGCATCGCGGCGCTGCGCGCGCGTGGCGAGATCGTGATCGTCGATTTGCCGGGGCACGCAGCAACGCGCGGTGAACTGGCTTGCGACCGCCGCCTGGTGCAGCGCGCAGGCGCGTGGACGGTAGCGCAGTAATGTATATAAGCATTTGATTTTAAACAATATTTTAGCCTGACGCAAAGGCACCGGCATGGCGAAAAACGTAGTTGTAGTAGGCGCTCAATGGGGCGACGAAGGCAAGGGCAAGGTCGTGGATTGGTTGACCGATCACGCGCAGGGCGTGGTGCGCTTTCAGGGCGGACACAACGCCGGCCACACGCTGGTGATTGGCGGCAAAAAAACGGTGCTGCACCTGATTCCGTCGGGCATTTTGCGCGACAAAGTGGCGTGTTACATCGGCAACGGCGTGGTGATATCGCCGCAAGCGCTGTTCGAAGAAATCGACACGCTGGAACAAATGGGCGTGCATGTGGCCTCACGGCTCTACATCAGCGAAGCGTGTCCGGTGATCATGCCGCATCACGTGGCGCTGGATCGTGCGCGTGAGGCCGCCAAGGGTGCGGACAAGATCGGCACCACTGGGCGCGGCATCGGCCCCGCCTACGAAGACAAGGTGGCGCGCCGCGGCATTCGCGTGCAAGACCTGCTGCATCCCGAGCGCTTTAGCACCAAGCTGCGCGACGTGCTCGATTATCACAACTTCGTGCTGAAACATTATCTGAAAGCAGAGACTGTCGATTTTCAACAATCGCTGGATGAAGCGCTGGGCTATGCCGAGCGCATCAAGCCGCTGGTCGCTGACGTGCCACGCATGCTGTTTGATGCGCAACAAGCCGGCAAAAGCCTGTTGTTCGAAGGCGCGCAAGGCACCTTGCTCGACATCGATCACGGCACCTATCCCTTCGTCACCTCCAGCAACTGTGTGGCGGGCGCGGCGGCGGCCGGCGCGGGTGTGGGTCCGCAAAGCCTGCACTATGTGCTGGGCATTACCAAGGCTTACACCACGCGCGTCGGTTCCGGGCCGTTTCCGACGGAACTCAACGACGACCGCGGCGCGTATCTGGCCAAGCGCGGCAACGAGTTCGGCGCCACCACCGGCCGGGCGCGCCGCTGTGGTTGGTTCGATGGCGCGGCGTTGAAACGCGTGATTCAAATCAACGGTGTGTCGGGGCTGTGCATGATGAAACTCGATGTGATGGACGGCCTGGAGCGCGTGCAGCTCGGTGTGGGCTACAACATGAATGGTGTGGCCTGCGACATCCTGCCGTTTGGCGCGGAACTGCTGGCGCAGTGTGAGCCGGTGTACGAAGACATGCCCGGCTGGTCCGAAAGCACCCTGGGCGTGACGCGCTTTGAAAAACTGCCCCAAGCCGCGCAGAATTACTTGAATCGCATGCAGGAAGTGTGCGGCGTGCCGATTGACATTATTTCCACCGGCCCCGATCGGGAGCAAACTATAGTGCGGCGCCATCCGTTTGTGGATTGACGTTCAGCGCAAGCGGGCGCCCGGTTCTTGGCACGCAGGCTGCCGTACATGAAAAATGCAGAACGATTTGCATCGATCCGCATCTATCACGCATCATTACCACTGTTACGACCATTTCCATCCATACCGACTACTCGACTGGTGCCCAGAAGAGGACTCGAACCTCCACGGTATTACCCGCCAGCACCTGAAGCTGGTGCGTCTACCAATTCCGCCACCTGGGCCTAGCGTAAGCAGGCGGCGATTTTATCCGAATGCCTTGAATTGATCAAATGAAAACACGCAGCAAGAGTACCCCATCTTCCGCCAGCCCCGCGCGCAACGCGCGAGTGGCCAAAGCCAAATCCGCCAAAAAAGCAGCGGCGGGCCGCATGCCCCGTGAACCGCGCGTACCCCGCGCGCCGCGCGCACCGCGCAATCTGGCGGGTAGTGCACCCCTGTCCGCGGTGTTGGATCGTCCAACGAATAGCGTGCGCAACCAGCGCGACCCGTTTTACGAGCGCGAGATACTGCGCTACGAGAACCCGTTGCCCAGCCGCGAATACATCCTCGCCACCTTGAAAGAGCGTGGCGTGCCGATGCCGGAGCACGAGCTGGCGGCGCTGCTCGACGTCCACGAGAACGAAGCCCGACCCTTCACGCGCAGGCTCGGCGCCATGGAACGCGAAGGCCAGCTCATGCGCAACCGGCGCGACGATATTTGCGTGGTTGAAAAGCTCGATCTCGTCGCTGGCCGCGTGCAGGGGCATCCCGACGGTTTCGGCTTTTTAGTGCGCGACGACAAAGGGCCGGATATGTTTCTCGGTCCCGACGAAATGCGTAAAGTGCTGCACGGCGACCGCGTCATGGCGCGCATTGCCGGCATGGATAGACGCGGCCGGCCTGAAGGAAAAATCGTAGAGATTTTGGAGCGCGCCAAAACCAGCCATGTCGGGCGCCTGCAAAGCCGTCACGGCGTATTTTTTGTCGTGGCCGAAGACAAACGCATCAGCCAGGAATTTATGGTGCCGCCGGATCAAACGGGCAACGCCAAGCCGGGACAAGTGGTCACTGTAGAACTCATCGAGCAACCGGCGCGGCACAGCCAGCCGGTCGCGCGCGTCACCGAGGTGCTGGGCGACTACGGCGACCCCGGCATGGAAATCGAAATCGCGCTGCGCAAGCATTCGCTACCGCATGAATTTCCGCCGGAAGTCGAAAAACTCGCCGCCAAATACGCACCGGAAGTCAGCGCGCGCGACAGCAAAGGCCGGCTCGATTTACGCGGGCTGCCGCTGGTCACTATCGACGGCGAAACCGCGCGCGACTTTGACGATGCGGTATTTTGCGAGCCGCATGGACGCGGCGGTTTTCGCTTGATCGTGGCGATTGCCGACGTCAGTTTCTACGTGAAGCCCGGCGACGCGCTGGATGTGGAAGCCAAAGAACGCGGCAACTCGGTGTATTTTCCGCGCCAGGTGATTCCCATGCTGCCCGAGCATTTGTCGAATGGCCTGTGCTCGCTCAACCCGCACGTGGATCGCCTGTGCATGGCCTGCGACATGACCGTCAACGCGCAGGGCAATATCACCGACTACACCTTCCATGAAGCGGTGATGCGCTCGCACGCGCGATTCACCTACACCATTGTTGCGGCGATGTTGGTGGATGCGAACGCCGGCACGCCAGAACAACGCAAGCTGCTGCCGCAATTGAAGAACCTCTACACGCTGTTCGGCAAACTAGTGAAGGCGCGCGTCAAGCGCGGTGCGATTGATTTCGAGACCACCGAAACCGAAATTATTTTTAACGATCAACGCAAGATTGATCGCATCGTGCCGGTCAAGCGTAACGATGCGCATCGCGTGATCGAAGAGTGCATGCTGGCGGCGAATGTCTGCGCTTCGGATTATTTGTCGGATAACGGACAGGCGATGTTGTTTCGCGTACACGAGGGGCCGACCAAGGAAAAATTGGCGGCGCTGCGTGAGTTCCTCGGCGGCTTTGGTTTTGATCTGGGCGGCGGCGATAAGCCGCAGGCCAAGGATTACGCTGTGCTGCTCTCCAAAGTGCGCGAGCGGCCCGATGCGCAGTTGCTGCAAACCGTGATGCTGCGTTCATTGAAGCAGGCGGTTTACACGCCGAAAAACGCCGGGCATTTTGGTTTGGCGTATGAATCGTATACGCACTTTACGTCGCCGATACGCCGCTATCCGGATTTACTGGTGCATCGTGCGATCAAAGCGGTTCTGGCGAGATCGCACTACGAGCCGGGTGACTGGATTCAACTCGGCGAGCATTGCTCAATGACCGAACGTCGTGCCGACGAAGCCACGCGCGACGTCACCAACTGGTTGAAGTGCTTCTACATGCAGGACAAAGTGGGCGAAAGCTACAACGGCAGCGTCAGCGGTGTCACCGGCTTTGGCGTGTTTGTCGCACTCGATGATATTTATGCCGAAGGGCTGATTCACGTTTCCGATTTGGGCCGCGATTATTTTCACTTTGATGCGGCCAAGCATCAGATGATGGGCGAGCGCACCAAGCGCCGCTTTCGTCTCGGCGACCGTGTGCGCGTCAAAGTCGCACGTGCGAATCTCGATTCGGCGCGGATTGATTTTGTGCTCGATGAAGCGCCTGCGGCTCACTGATTGATTTAACGTAAGTATTTGTTTTTAAATAATAAATTAAAATGATTGAATCGCGCATTATTCACGGCTTTCACGCCGTCACCAGCCGCTTGCGCAGTGCGCCCGACGCCGTGCGCGAAATTTTTGTCGACGCCACGCGTAGCGATCGCCGCAGCATTGATTTGGTCAAACTCGCCGAATCGCGCAACGTGCGCGTGATGACGGTGGATGCGCGGCGCCTCGACGGCATGACCGGCCACGCGCGCCATCAAGGTGTGGCCGCCAGCGTAGCGCCGATAAAACTCGCCACCCACGTCGAGGACGTGCTGGAGGCGCTCACTGAGCCGGCGTTTCTGCTGATCCTCGACGGCGTCACCGATCCGCATAATCTCGGCGCGTGCCTGCGCGTCGCCGATGCGATGGGCGTGCATGCAGTAATTGCACCCAAGGATCGCGCCGTCGGTATCAATGCCACCGTCTCCAAAGTCGCCAGCGGCGCCGCCGAAAACGTACCCTACATTGCCGTGACCAACCTCGCGCGCACCATGCGCGAACTCAAAGACCGCAACATCTGGATTACCGGCGCCGACGAACATGCAACCGTCGATCTGTACAACGCCAAGCTCGACGGCGCACGTGCGCTGTTGCTCGGCGCCGAAGGCGAGGGCATGCGCCGGCTCACCCGCGAAAGCTGCGACGAACTGGTGCGCATTCCCATGCTGGGCAGCGTGGAAAGCCTCAACGTCTCGGTATCCGCCGGCATTTGTCTGTCCGAGGCGCGGCGCCAGCGCGACTTTTCTGCAAAGCGCTGAGAGCGCTGCGATTTTGCTATAATAGCCACTTCGGGGCGTAGCGCAGCCTGGTAGCGTACCTGGATGGGGTCCAGGTGGTCGGAGGTTCAAATCCTCTCGCCCCGACCAAATAGCAAAGGGTTCCGCGAGGAGCCCTTTGTTTTTTGGCGCAAGGGTGTCCGATGCTACTCAGCAACAAAATCGCGATCATCGCGGGCGACGCCTACGGCATAGGCCAGGCCGCCGCGCTGCTGTTCATGCGCGAAGGCGCGCAAGTGCTGTGTATCGATGACAAGACCGGCATGGCCGACGCGCGCATCATTCGCATCGGCGACATTGATGTGCCGTATTGCCACGCCGATGTCACGGATGCGGCCCAGGTGCAAACAGTCATTCGTGAATGTGCGAAGACGCTGCCCAAGATCGACATTCTTTTTAATGTCGCCGGGCACAGCCCGATCAAACAGTCGTTCGAGCACACCACCGAGGATACCTGGGCGGCGATGATCGGCCGCAATTTGACATCGGCATTTCTGTGCGCAAAGTACTTTTTGCCGCTGATGCAGCGCGCGGGCGCGGGCTCAATGATCAATCATGCGTCGATCGACGGCTTTCTCGGCAATCCCTCTCTCGCGGCGTACTCGGCGGCGAAGGGCGGGCTGCTGCCGCTCACCCATGTGATGGCGCACGATCTGGCGAAGTACCACATCCGCGTCAACAGCATTTCCACCGGCGGCATACGCGGCATCACGGCGGCGGCATCGGCGCGGGACGAAGCACGCATTGCCGTGACACCATCGGGGCGCATGGGTACGGCGCAGGACGTGGCAAACGTTGCGCTGTTTCTCGCGTCGGATTTGTCGTCGTATGTGAACGGTGCGAACATTGTGGCCGATGGCGGACGCACCGTTACCACACACGGCTGTTATCACGATTAGCGATTAGCGATAAAATCGTGCTGTCGTATAAATAGTTTTTTAAAATCAAATAGTTACGTTATTTCATCATGATTGTGCGTAGGTTGCAGATGGGGTCAATCGTTACGCTTTGTCTGGCAGGCCCTGCATCATCATAAAAACCTCGCTTGGATGCCGTCCGCTGCTTCAACAGCATCCCAATTTCCCAGCGTACGCATTATGAAAAAACGGTAATAAGTCTCTGTTTACTAGTCGTTTTCCAGTGCCGTTGTCGTCCTGCAAATCGACGATTGCGGTAGACTGCCGGCATGGTTACCGTAGCGCTGTTTTTCATAGGTATATGCGTGTTCGTGTCGGCTGCGCGTCGATGCCCCCGGCTGCTCTTTTTTAGGCAGCCACACTGATGTTGGCGCGCGAAGCCTGGCAGCCTGCGGCCTCACTTACCAACACCGCGATCAACGCCGACGCCGTGTTGCAGCTTCAAGCCGCAGTACTCTCACAAACGCGTTTTGAGGAAGCTGCCGCACTGTTCGCCACGCGGCTGGCGCAGTTGCTCGCGTTCGACCGCGTCAGCGTGGGGCTGGTCGACAATGGCTATGCGCGTGTCGCCGCGATTTCACATGGCGCCGCGCTGGATGCACAACAGACACTCACGCGCAGCATCGCAGCGGCCATGGACGAGGCCATCGACCAAGGCGCGACGATAGCGCTGCCGGCGACGGCGAGCGCGCCGCGCATCACCCTGGCGCAGGCCGAACTGCGCGGCGGCAACGGCATGGTGTGTTCGATTCCGATTGTCAATCACGGCGACATCATCGGCGCCGTCACACTCGAACGTGCCGCAGGGGCTGCGCTAAGTGCTGCGGAACTGGCGCACGCCGAGCACATTGTTAATCTCGTCGGTCCGGTGCTCGCGTTGAAATCGGAAAGCGAAGTGTCCGCGTGGGTGCGCGCGCGCCGCGCGCTGCGCCGGCTGTGGACGCGCTTGACCACGCCGGGTGAGCTGCCGTTCAAGGTGGCGGTGGGCGGCGCCGCGCTACTCGCGATTTTTGCGTTGGCGGTGCCGCTGCCCTATAGCGTGAGCGCGCCCACGCGGCTCGAAGGCTCGGTGCAACGCGCGCTGGTGGCGGCGACCGACGGTTTCATCCAGCAAACCTCGGTGCGGCCCGGTGACGCGGTGAAACAAGGGCAGGTGCTGGCCGAGCTGGCGCAGCACGATCTGCAAATCGAACGCAGCAAGCGCGACAGCGAACTGTCGCAGCATCTGAATGCTTACAGCGCGGCCTTCGCGCGCGCCGACCGTTCGTTGCTGATGGTCAATCAAGCGAAGATGGCCGAAGCGCGCGCGCAGGTCGAGTTGATCGATCAGCAGATCGAGCGCGCGCAAATCAAAGCGCCGTTCGATGGCATGGTCATCAGCGGTGATCTCACGCAGTCGCTGGGTTCGCCGGTGCAACGCGGTGCGGTGCTGATGGTGGTGGCGCCGAGCGAGAGTTACCGGCTGATCGTGGAAGTCGATGAGCGTGACATCAACGATATCAAAGCCGGTGCCCGGGGCCGCGTGGCACTGGCCGCGATGCCCGGCACCGTGTTCGCGTTCAGCATCGAGCGCGTGACGCCGCTGGCGGCCACGCGCGAGGGCCGGCATTTTTTTGAAGTGGAGGGCAAGCTGGATGCCGCGGGTGCGCACGATGCCGGCGGCAAGGCGCTGCGCCCCGGATTGCAAGGCATCGCCCGCATCGACGCCGACAGCCGGCCGCTCGCGGCCATGGCCTTGGGCCGTCTCGTCAATGGGCTGCGTCTGCGCTTGTGGTCGTGGGGCTGGTGGCCTTCGTGAACGCGGCTAGCACGCTGTTGAGCCCCGCGTGGTATCGCGTGGCGGATTTGCGGCCGCGATTACGCGCGAGCGTACACGTGCAGCGGCAATTGCATCGTGATCAATTGTGGTTTCAATTAGCCGATGCCGGCACCGGCCGCCGCCATCGCGTGAACGCGGTGGCGTATCGTTTCATCGGTTGCCTCGATGGCGAGCGCACCGTGGGTGAGGTGTGGGACGCGCTGGTGGCGGCACTTGGCGACAGTGCATTGACGCAGGACGATGCGATCCGCGTGCTCGGCCAACTCAACAGCGCCGGCCTCTTGCAATGCGAGCTCAATCCGGATCTCGAACGGTTATTCCGGCAGTACCGGCAACAGACGCGGCGGCGGCGCTGGCTGGAACTCAATCCGCTGGCGGTGCGGGTGAGCGTGTTTAATCCGGCGCGGTTGCTCGCGCTGTTCGAACCGTGGCTGAAGCTGATTTTTCGGCCGTTCACCGTCGCGCTGTGGCTGGCGGTGGTGTTGCCTGCGCTGGTGCTGGCGCTGCATCACAGGCCTGAACTTTCGGCGTTCGCTGCCGCGCATGTGGACACGCCGCGATACCTGTTGATAGCGTGGTTTGTCTATCCGCTGATCAAGGCCGTACACGAGCTCGGCCACGCGCTGGCGGTGCGGCGCTGGGGCGGTGAGGTGAAGGATGTGGGGTTCACCTTATTCGTGCTGGTGCCGGCGCCGTACGTGGATGCCTCGGCCGCGTCCGGCTTCACCAGCCGCTGGCAGCGCGCCGTGGTCAGCGGCATCGGCATTCTGGTGGAAGTGTTCATCGCGGCGCTGGCGCTTTACGTGTGGCTCAACGTGCAGGCCGGATGGGTACGCGACGTGAGTTTTGTGGTGATACTGATCGGCGCGGTGTCGACCGTGTTGCTCAATGGCAACCCGCTGCTGCGCTTTGATGGCTATCACCTGCTGTGCGATGCACTGGACCTGCCCAACCTCGATCTGCGCAGCCGCGCGTGGTGGGGCAGTGTGATACAGCGGCGGGTGTTTCGGGTGCAGGCGCCGGTGCAGCCACTGGCCGCCGGTGAACGCAAGTGGATGCTGCTGTATGCGCCGCTGGCGTTCGCCTACCGGCTGTATATCGGCCTGCTGATCGCGTTGTGGATCGGCATGAAGTCGATGTTGCTCGGGTTTGCCGCTGCGACAGCGGTGGTGGTGATGATGCTCATCGTGCCGCTGGTCACCCTGGTGCGCACGATCACGCAGCGCACGCACGGCGCACCGCGTCGGCGTTCGCTGCGCATTCTGTGGGCAGTGACGGTGGTAGCGCTGGTGGCGATCACGCTGGTGCCCTTGCCTTACGGCACCGTGACGCCGGCGGTGGTGTGGTTGCCGGATGAAGCCGAGGTGCGCGCACAGAGCGAGGGTTTTGTGAGCGAAGTGCGGGTGCGCGACGGCGAAGCAGTGAAGCCGGGGCAGGTGCTGGCGGTGCTCGACGACCCCGAGCTCAGCGCCAAACAGGCCGAGGCGCAAAGCCGTTTGCTGGCCTTGCGCGTGCAGTATTTCAACGTGATGCAAGTGGACCGGGTGCAGGCGAAGAATTTTTCCGAGGCGCTCACCCACGCCCAGACTGAGGCGGAACACTATGACGCGCGCATTGCGCAACTGGAAATCCGCAGCCAGGCGGCGGGGCGCATGGTGATGACACGCCAGGATGATATTCCCGGCACGTTTCTCAAACGCGGGCAGGCGCTGGGTTATGTGTTTGCGCCGGGCGAGGTGGTGGTGCGTGCGGTGGTGGCCGATGAAGACGCCGCACTGGTGCGCCGCCGCGCACGCGGCGCCGACGTGTGGCTGGAGGGCGCGCCCGGCAAGCCTCTGCACGGCAGCGTGCGCCGCGACGTGCCCGCGGCCGGTTTCAAATTGCCCCATGCCGCACTGGCCGACAGCAACGGCGGCTCGGTGGTGACTGATCCCGCGGACGCAGAGCACCTGCGCACCTTGCAGCCGCTATTTACAGTGGACGTCGCGCTGCCCGAGCACGCGCTTGAACGCATCGGCGGCCGTGCGTGGGTGCGCTTTGATTTCGGCGCCGAGCCGTTGGCGTTTCAATGGGCGCATGCGTTAGGGCAGTTGTTGCTCAAGCACTTCGAGAAGTCGGTATGAGCATCCTCAAGACCGCGAGAATTCCCGTGCCCGGCATTGTGTTCGGCAGCTACCCCGAGCGGCGTGCGTACGAGTCGCCCTCGGTGCTGACACGCCTCATCATGTCGCTCACGCGCCGTGGCCGCAGCCCTCAGGGCTTCGTGGCGACGGTGCGCGGCTGGCAACAGCAAGTGGCCGGCGAATCGACGCAAGTGCTGAGTGAGCGTGTCACCCACCTGCGTGCGCGGCTTGCACGCGAGGGTTTCCTCGATGCCGCGGTGGCCGAGGCCTTCGCCGTGGTGGCGGTGTGCTGCCGGCGTGAACTGGGTGTGGAACTTTACGATACGCAGTTGATCGCTGCGCGCAGTATGCTCGATGGCTATCTCGCGGAAATGGCCACGGGAGAGGGCAAGACGCTGGCCGCGGCGGTGACGGCATCAGTGGCCGCGCTGGCCGGCGTGCCGGTGCATGTCGTCACCGCTAACGACTATCTGGTGGCGCGTGATGCGTCTTACCTGCGGCCCCTCTACCACGCGCTGGGCTTGAGCGTGGGCGCGGTGACGCAACCGCTGAACGCCGCGGCACGACAGTCAGCGTACGCGAGTGACATCACCTACTGCGCTGCAAAAGAATTGGTATTCGACTATTTGCGCGACGGCGTCGCAGCACCCCGCCACAGCACGCTGGAGCAGGCTGCCGCGGCACTCGCCGGTGCGGCGCCGCAACCGCTGTTGCGCGGCTTGTGCATGGCCATCGTCGACGAGGCGGACAGCATACTTATCGACGAAGCGCGCGTGCCGCTGATCCTGTCGCAGCAGGCGCCGGATACCGCGCTGGGTGATCTACCCGCCGCCTGGCAGTTATCGGCAACCCTCAAAGCTGACCCGCACTTTCATCTGGACCCTGCCGCGCGCAGCACCCAGCTCACCGCGGCGGGCCGCGAACACCTGCGCCAGCAGCGCGGTGCGGCGCGCGACGGATGGTTAAACGCGCGCCACTGTGAAGACATGGTCACGCTGGCATTGACCGCGCGTTATCTGTTGCAGCGGGGCCGCGATTTTGTGGTGGAAGACGGGTGCGTGCATATCATCGACCAGACGACCGGACGCAAGGCACAGGGCCGCTCGTGGTCGGGCGGCTTGCACCAATTGGTGGAAATCAAGGCTGGTTGCGCCGTGAGCGCGCGCGTAGAAACGCTGGCGCAGATCACCTATCAATGTTTTTTTCCGCGCTATCACCGGCTGTGCGGCATGAGCGGTACTTTGACGGAGTCGCGGCGCGAGCTGCACAAAATTTACGCGTTGCAGGTGGTGAAGGTGCCGTTGCAGCGGCCGAGTCGCCGCACGCTGTTGCCGCCGCGCGTGTTCCCGCATGCCGAGGCGCAATGGTCGGCGGTGGTGGCACGCGTGCGGGCGTTGCACGAACAGGGGCGGCCGGTGTTGGTGGGTACCGATTCGGTGCTGGCATCGGAGCGTTTGTCGCAACGGCTTGCCGCCGCTGGACTGATGCATGTGGTGCTCAATGCACAACAGGATCGTCACGAGGCAGACATTATCGCCGCCGCCGGCGCGCTGCAAGCCATCACCGTGGCCACCAACATGGCGGGTCGTGGCACCGACATCATGCTCACGGCAGCGAGCCGCGACGCGGGCGGCTTGCACGTGCTGTGCTGTCAACAAAACACGGCGCGGCGCATCGACCGTCAGTTGCTCGGCCGCTGTGCGCGTCAGGGCGATCCCGGCAGC
>JAYUAH010000234.1:0-11954 GCA_043741415.1 Betaproteobacteria bacterium | reverse complement strand
ACGAAATCGCCTGCCGCCCGCGCGACGGCGCCACTTGCACCAGCGCGGCAAAGGCTGCGTCGTACAGTGTCAAGCGCATACCCACGCCGAGGAACACCCACAGCGCGAGATAGGCCGCTTCGCTTTGCACGGTTGAGAACGCAAAAAGCCCAAGCGCCACCATCAGCGTGCCGATAGCCATCACCGCGCGCGCGCCGCGCCGGTCGATCAGGCGCCCGGCCCACGGCGAGACTACCGCCGTGGAGAGCAAGCCGACGGTGAAGCCAAAATAAATCAGACTGCGACTCCAGCCGGTATCCGCAGCCATCGGCGCGGCGAGTATGCCGACGCAATAATAACTGGTACCCCAGGCGGTAATCTGGCCGATACCCAATGCGCATACCGCGATGAACAACGGGTCTGCGAGACGTGTGCGCCACGCCGTGTTCATGCTGGAATCATAGGCAAAGACTAATGCTGTTCTGTTAAATCAATCACACCAAAACACCGCTCGGGGCTATCCGAACAGGGTAAAGGCAAAGGCACATCATTTCATCGGTTGCAAGGTGGGCACCGCGGCGTCGTGCGGCGGCACGGCGTTTGCGGTAATCAGCATCTTGGCAACAATATCGTAATAGCCCATCAGCCCCAGTAACTCCACAATGCCGCGTTCGCCAAATTTTTTCAGCGCCGCCTCGTACACCTCGTCAGACACGCTCTTGTCGCGATAAATTTGTGTCGCCAGGTTATAAAGTATCGTCTCGTCCTCCTGCATGCCTTCGGGACGTTTGCCGGCGGCAAGGTCCGCACCGACCTTGGGATTGAAACCGCCCTTGATTGCGAGCTTGTAGTGCCCGCGCCAGATCCATGCGGAATTCCAGTGGCGCGCGCTGAGCAAAATCGCAAACTCGGTCAGCCGCGCCGGGAACTGCGTGTTCCAGCGCAGGTAATCCGACATGCCGGTGATGCGTTCGGCCAGCTCCGGACTGCGCAGGTAAATGCGATACGGCGGCTGGCGGAAATTGGCGCCGCGCGGTGGGGCGGCAACAGCGTCGGCCCATTTCTTTTGTTCGGGGGTGAGTTGTTCGGGTTTTAGTTCGGGGAAGCGGGTTTTGTCTTGGGCTTGTGCTGATGGTGGTTGCGCGGAGGTAGTAGCTGCAAATACCACAGCGAGTAAGAACTTCAGCGGATTTTTTATCATAATGGGTTTCTCCAATTCACTGAGGTATAGCGACACGCGCGCGGTGGGTTACGGCGCACACCCCGCGCCTCCACCCACCCTACCAAACCTATTTCTTTTGTGCTTTTGGTTTTGCTTTCGTGCGCACCGGCACCGACGCCCGCGCCATCTCCGTCATGCTCTTGAGTTTCCCCACGTTCCAGCACAGCCCTATCAATTTATCGGCCTGCGCCGCGGGCAATATACCTTTGCACAGCAAACGAAACTTGGCCTCAAGATCAACATCGCTCATCGGATTGTCGACGCTGCCCACGCAATGCTCGATGTGTTTTTCCAACACGCGGCCATCCTTGAGCGTCATCGCGATATGCACTTGGTCTTCAGCCACACCCGCTTGCACCACGGCATTGACCTGATCGCGTACTCGCATCACCGCCGAGTTGCGCACGATGGCGTTGCTGTAGGCCGCTTCACCACACTCGCCGAGCAATATCGCCGCTGCGCACGAGTGATATACGCTGAACTTGCCTTCGAGGCCTGCCTTGGGCTCGCGCCGGCCGGTGAGTTCGAGCACCAGCGGATGCACCTTGAGGTCGATGCGCGCGATGTCATCGAGCTTGAGTTTATGCTCGTTACGTAACTGTATGCAGCCGTCGATGGCCGGATGGATCACTACGCCACACGCGTAAGGCTTGTAGCTGTTTTGCGACAGCTCCCATGTTTTACCGAGGCCTTCGGTAATCGCCAAAGGATCAAACTTGGTCGACAAAATTGCGCCAAAACCGCGCCGGCCTTCGATGCCCTGCTCCGCGCTGGTGACATTTTTCTTCGCCAGCAATGCCGCCATCAGGCCGTTGCGCGCGGCTATGCCGGGATGCAGCGGCTTGGCCATGCTGCCGAAGGTTTCGCGTATGCCGCACGCTTGCGTAGCCGCGGTGCCCAGCGCCCACACCATTTGCTGTTCGTTCAGTTTGAGCAAACGCCCCGCCGCTGCCGCCGCGCCGAACACGCCTGCAGTGGCCGTGATGTGCCAACCGGTATCGTAATGATTGGGGTTTACCGCATTGCCGATGCGGCACTCGGTCTCCACCCCCAACACGAACGCGTGCACGAAATCACGGCCGCTCACCGGCTGCCGCTCCGCCAGCGCGAGTATGGCCGAAGCCACGGGTCCGCTCGGATGAATCACGGATTTGAGATGCGTATCATCAAAATCGAAGGTGTGTGACGTTGCACCATTCAACAGCGCCGCCTGAAAAATATCCACGCGTTCGCGGCGGCCTAAAATCGTGGCATCGCGCGGGCCTGACAAATCGTAAAGTGCGGCGAGTGCGCGTTTCACGGTTTCATGCTTAGACGCGCCCACTGCGCACGCCACCCAATTCAGCACTGAGCGCGCGGCTTCGTGACGCACGGATTGCGGCAAATCAGCAGTCTTGTGTGAGACTAAGAACTTTGCGAGTGTGCGAGTGACCAAGATTTTTTTCCTGTTGCTGTAACGATGTTTGAGACGCAGCATACTTTGCCATAGAATCGAACACTACAGCAGACCAGCGGAGTTCGGCTTATGGTACATATGACAACCACGCTCGCAGACATCGACGTTTTACCGTTCCAAGCGCCCATCGGCGCCGAGGTGCGCTGCGGCGATCTGCGTGCTTTAGATGACGAAACATTCAAAGCCGTGCATCGTGCGTTTCTCGATAACCTGGTGCTGCTGATCCGCGGCCAGCAATTGAATGACGACGAGCTGGTCAACTTCGGCCGCCGCTTTGGCGAGCCGACAGCAGCAGCCCCCGTGCATGTGGGACAAAAGCCGCGCGAGCGGCCGGAAATCGCCATCATTTCCAATGTCGTCGAAAACGGCATGGCCATCGGCGGCTTGGGCGATGGCGAAGCGGTGTGGCATTCCGACAGCTCGTTCACGCCGATGCCGCCGAGTTTAAGCATATTGCATTCGATCGAACTGCCGCCGAGCGGCGGCGACACCGGGTTTTCGAACATGTATCGCGCACTCGAAACCATGCCAGCAGCATTGCGCATGCGTGTCGTTGGCAAAACCATCAAGAACGATTTGCGCTACACCTCCGGCGGCCAACTGCGTCCCGGCTACACCGGCCAGGAAGACATACGCACCGCACCCGGCCCCAGCCACCCGATTATCCGCAAGCACGAAGAAACGGGGCATCATGCGTTGTATCTGGGCCGGCGGCCGTATTCGTATATCAACGGCCTGTCGCTCGAAGCATCCGAAGCGTTGCTCGATGAAGTGTGGGCGCACGCGACGAAGCCGGAGTTAACCTGGAGCCATCAATGGAAACTCGGTGATGTGCTGATTTGGGACAACCGCTGCGCCATGCACCGGCGTGACGCGTTCGACCCGCAGTCGCGGCGCATCATGCATCGCACCCAATGCAAGGGTGTGCCGATTATCGCCACTTCTGCGGACGATATTGCGCAGTTGCAACGCCATTCACGCGCGGCGTGAATCGCTGGCGCGGATTCCCGCTTACCCACAATACGACACACCAAGGCTGATCAATCATGTCACGCATAGCCATTCTCACCAGCGGCGGTGATGCACCCGGCATGAACGCCGCGATACGCGCGACCACGCGCGCGGCGCTAGCCCTCGAATGGGAGGTTTACGGCGTGCATAACGGCTACGCCGGGTTGCTCGACGACACCCTGGAGCCGCTGCACGCGCGCGATGTCGGTGGCATTATTGAGCGCGGCGGCACGGTGCTGGGGAGCGCACGCTCGCCCGCGTTTGCGGAACCGGCTGGGCGCGATCAGGGCCTCGCGCATTTGCGCCGCCGCGGTATCGACGCGCTGGTGGTGATCGGCGGCAACGGCTCGCAAACCGGCGCCAACGCCATCGCGCAAGCGGGTTTTCCGGTGGTCGGCATCGGCTCCACCATCGATAACGATCTGGCCGGCACCGACGTGACCATCGGCGCCGACACCGCGGTGAATATCACGCTCGAAGCCATCGACCGCCTGCGCACCACCGCCTCGTCGCACAAACGCGCGTTTCTGGTGGAAACCATGGGACGCAACTGCGGCTACATCGCATTGATGGCGGGCATCGCGGGCGGCGCCGAAGTCATTGCCATTCCCGAAAATGAAATCGATCCGCATGAGGTTGCCGAGCGTCTACGCGCCGCCTATGACCGCGGCAAGACGCACGCGTTGGTGGTGGTGGCCGAAGGCGCACGCCAGGGCGCGCACGCCATCGCGCAGCACTTCGCCGAACACCGCGACACCATCGGCTTCGGCTTGCGCGTCACCACGCTGGGACACGTGGTGCGCGGCGGCGCGCCCACCGCCGCCGATCGCGTGTTGGCCACGCGCCTGGGCGCCGCCGCGGTCGACCAGTTGGCCCACGCTACGCACAATGTGCTGGTCGGATTGCGCGGCAACGAAATCGTCACCACGCCGCTCGCCGATATTGCCGGGAAAACCAAGCCCGTAGACCAGGCCTTGCTCGCGCTCGCGCGGGTACTCGTGCGCTAAAACCTAATTCCCATCCCCGTCGAATCCCTTCAATACGCGATTGCTGTCACCGACGTTGCCCATCAACTATATTACGTAAGTATTTGATTTTAAAAAATAAATTATACTATAAAAAACGACGACCGCTTTACCGTCGCCGTCGCAACAACTAACGCGTAACGCTAGCCCTTGGTGCGGCTGCGATATTCGCCGGTGAGAGTGTTGATTTCGATCTTGTCGCCGGTGGCGCAAAACAGCGGCACCGGAATTTCGAAGCCGGTCTTCAACTTGGCGGGCTTCAATACTTTGCCCGAGGTATCGCCGCGCACCGCGGGTTCGGTGTAAATGATCTCGCGCACAATGGTTTGCGGAATCTCCACCGAAATCGGCGCACCGTTATACAGAATAACCTCGCACTCCATGCCTTCTTCGAGGTAATTCAACGAGTCGCCCATGTTTTCCTGGTCGACTTCGTACTGATTGAATTCTGCGTCCATGAACACATAGGACGGCTCGGCGAAATAAGAGTAGCTCACCGCCTTGCGCTCGAGCACCACCATATCAAACTTGTCGTCCGCGCGGTACACCGATTCCGTGCCGGAGCCGGTCAACAAATTCTTCAACTTCATCTTGACCACCGACGCATTGCGGCCCGATTTACTGAACTCGGCTTTTTGCACCACCATGGGGTCTTTACCCACCATGATCACGTTGCCTGCCCTGATTTCTTGAGCGATCTTCATCACATATCCGCAAAAATTTTATGGAAAACGCGCGATTATATCAATTTTTGACAGAAATTTACCAGGTTCCCCGCCATATCGCCGATTCCCAGCACACTATCCTGCCAGCGCCGCAGGCCCTGCCGCTGCGCTGGTAGTTCACGAACGAACGCCGGCCACGCCTCGCCCAGCGTGGGCGCGTCTGCGCTACCGTTCCACGCATGCCACAGGCCCCGCACGGCGGCTGCGGCCGGCGCCGGCAACACCGAGCCATAACGATCTAGAAACGCGTTGAGCTTAAGCGCATGCGCGTGCTGCGCCTGCGGATAGATGTGCCACACCAACGGCCGTCCCGACCACTGCGCGCGCACAAACGAATCCTCGCCACGCACGAAATTGACGTTGCACGCCCACAACAAGGCGTCGTAATCCGCTTGCGGCACAAACGGCACGAAGCGCACCTCAAGATTGTCCCTGCGCGTTTGATTTGCGGTAGCGCAATGTAGATACTCGCGCACACGCAACGCCAGCGGCGCTGCCGGGATCACCATCACCACCGGCACCGCGCTCTGCGCGCAAGCCTCGATCAGCGCAGCGAACGGCGCCGTGGGATACGCGAACAGCGACACCGTCAACGTTTTTTGCGGCACGTCGTCATAACCCCATTGCGTCCACCACTGCTGGTGCGCGTGCGCATCAAATGCGTCGCGCCGCGCGAGCAAGTCTGCCTCGCGCAACACGCCGCCCGTGCCTTCGCTAAACCCCGGAAAAAAGAAATAGCGCGGCAAATTCAACTGCGGATGCGGCGAGGGCAGTCCGTGATGTTCACGCACCCACGGCTCGGCGCTCAGGTATTCCAGAATAATCCATAGCGGCTTGGCGTCATGTCCCGCCATTGCCGCCATTGCCGCCATCGCGGCCACATAGCTTGGCGGCAGACCGCAGCCGAACGCTTCGACCACCACCGCAGCGGGCTGCGAAAAATCCGCGGCGTCATCGCACAACAACACCTCCACGCCGTTGACGATTTGCCGGCGTGCGCCGGCATCCACCGGCGGACACAACGCTTGGAGACTCGCCAGTTGATCCACCCACAAGCGCACCGTGAGGCCGTGCTCGGACACCAGTTGCCGTGCTAGGCGCCAGCTCACGCCGATGTCGCCGAAGTTATCAATGACGCGGCAAAAAATATCCCATTGCCGCCGCTGTGCTGTGTTCATGCAGGTGGATTATGGGGCAATCACCCGAAAGCGTTTTTCGATCAGGTCGGCATCATCAAAATGCCGGCGCCCGACAAACGCCGTGGCGTGATGTCCCCATTGGCGCATCGCCCCGGCGCTGGGAATGCCCATCGGCCAAAACCAAAAACGCTCGCCACGTTCGGTGCCCGGCACCAAACCGTCGGGCGCGTAGGCGCTGCGCGTGTGCGGCACGTCGTGCGGCAGCGGCAAGGTGCGCAATTCGTCTTCCGGCGCGAGCGTGTAGGTTATCGCGCTGGCCGCATCCGCCACGGATTCCAGCGCCACCTTGACGATGTAGTGCGTGCGCGTAGCCACACGCACCGTGACGCGCGTACCCACGGTGTGCGCCGGCAGCGTCGCGGGCACGAAGGCCCACTCCTGCGTGTTGTCGGGCGCGGGCACGACCGCGACGCGTGCGGTCGGAAAGAACTGGTGATAGCAACCACACGGGTGAATGCTGTCATAGAGCAGCGGAGCGCCATCGGTGTCTAAGGTCACACGCAGCACCACGCCATCCAGTTGGCCCGCCAGCAAATCGAATGCATGATCCGGCGGACGTTGCGCAAACCAGATCGTATACACAAGCTGCGTCAGCGTGCGCTCGCCGTAACGGGTAAACGCGATGCGCTGATACACTACCGGCGCCGACGCATCAAGCGCCAGCGTGGCGTCGCTGGTCCAGCGCAGACGGCCGATGCGGTCGTCGGCGCCGCCGCTTTCAATGTCGAACACCGGCGCGAACGCGCGCAGCAGTAACGCGCCCTCGGCGTCGCTGTAGTGCGGAATGCGCAAGGCATTGTCGCTGGCGCGACGCATGATAGCGGCGATCTGCTCGCGCGTCACCGCCGGTGTATCGGCATAGGCATAGCGCATCAGGGGCTGCGCGGGCGCAGCACCCGCTGCGGCATCACGAAACGCCTGCTGCACCGCCGTTTGCCACTGCACAATGCCACGAAAAAACGGCACACGCGTCAGCGCATACACACCCGCCACGCGCTGAACAGTGCCGTAGTCATCCGGCACTAGTGCACGCTCACGCAGCAAACGCTTAAGTTCCGGCGCCGCAACATCGTGATCGCGCAACACCGCTGCGCACCGCGCGGTGTGGTCGATCAGCGCCGCGCGTCCGCCGCCAGCGAGCACGTTGATTTCATGCTCCGGCAGATTGCTGATTTCGACGCGACGCGCCTCGTGGTCGAGCGCGCGCAGCCGCGCGATCCATTGCGCGCTCGCCTTGTCATCGCCGGCAGCCGCCGCGCGCAGTGACGCACTGAAACGATCCACCCGCAGATACGGAAATCCCGGCACCCGGTACGCCTCGGCATCACGCACGCCTGCGCGTATGACGGCGGCATTGAGCACCTTGAAATGTTCTGCGCACGCCCGCACCGCTGTGGGCTCGGCCGAGAGGTTGCCGCGCAGCGGCTCGTCCAGCGTGGCGCAGCCGGCGAGCACCAGCAGCGTCACCACACCGCATCGATGAATGCATCGTAAGTATTTGTTTTTATTCAATTTTTTTATTATTCTCGGCGGTGCGGCGCTCGATCTCCCGCACCAGGCCGCGAAACTGATCGCGAATATTCGAACGCAGTATCGGCACGCCGATCAGCGGCGGCAGGCTCGTCTCCGGTTCGATTAGACCAAACCAGTGCAACACGAATTGCCCGGGCCGCTCGCTATCGGGCTCGATCTGATAGCGTCCGTCGAGTTGCTTCAAGTTGCCCGACAGCACACGCACGGTAATCACGTACGGCGGCTTTTCCAGCGATTCGACCACCACATCCACTGACTGCATAAAGAACAGAAAACCCGCCTCGCCTTGCTGCTTGATGATGGTGGCAGGCCCGCGCCGTTCGACGATGCGGCTGACGCGCATGCCCGGAATGTAGGATGACATACGGTCGTAATCAGTCAGCGTTTGCCAAATCAGCGGTAAGGGCGCGGTCAACGCTACGCGCGCTTCGATGGCCACGGCGCTGCCCTGCTTCTCGGCGTGAATCGCCACCGTGTTCAGCGGCTGCGCGGCGTGCGCGCTCACGCCCACGCACAATTGCGCGGTAAGGAAAACAGCGCGCAGCAGGTACCACCCGTAAACTCGTGCAGCAAGCGCCATCAGACGTTGTGCCCTCCGCCGGGTAGCTTACACCGTCTCGACGGTTCGCAGCCGCTACAGGCCGAGTACCCGTTGTCGGATCTCGTCGGCGCGCGGCAAGGCTTGCGGCGACATTTCCACCCAGCGCAGGCCGCTGGCTGCAATACAAGCCGCCGCGAAAGCCGCGGACTCTGCGGCTTTGCCCGTGCGCGCGCCGCACTGCACGGCGGCCACGGGCTTCAAGGCTTGATCACACACTACAAAATCCGCCACCCCATCGGCAAGACGGCGCTCCTGTGCTTCGCGCGCGAAACCGGTCAGATTTTCTGCCGGTTGAATCAACGCCGCCAAACTCACGCGCGCGAATATGTCGTGATCCGGCAAACCACTTTTGAGCAAGCGATAGAGCAGCGAGTGATCGGGACTCAGCAGTTGCGTGCGTGCGGTGAATGCGGATGTCTGCGGCTGCGGCGTTATCGCTGCAGGTGCAGACGCCGGCGCTGCTGCCGGCGTGTCTGCGGCGGAACGGCCCGCCTTCGCGCGGGCCTCTTCCAGAAACGCTTTCATGCGTGCGGCGCTGGCCGCTTCGCGCGCCGCCGCGTGACGGCGAAAATTCCAAACGAATACGGCGATGACCACCGCCACCACCAACAATCCCAACCCGATCAACATGCGACATCCCCCAATGTCTTTACCTGTTTAAGGCATCGCCCGCGTGTGATCCGCGATGCGGGTCACGCCCTCTCGCGATTTTTAAATACCTTGCGAGAATAAAATGTAAGTATTTGATTTTATTGAATTTTTAGATACCCGTGATCCTGCAACCAGCGGCTCGCAAAGCGCCAGCCGCGCCACACCGTCCAACCTCTGCCCACCCACCGTAGCACACCGCCGCGACCGATTATTACCGTCGCTATCGCCGCAACGCCGGCGATCCAGGGACGCTGTTTAACAAAGTTCGCGGCCTGCACCAACTTATCAACTAACGCCAAGGGTTGTTTAAGCGGCTCGACGTGGACTACAAGCTCGCTACGTTGCGCCGCTATGCGCTCAAGCAGGCGCTCTTTGCGCGCAGCGAGCGCGATGTGCTGAGCGATGGACATTTCAGACCTGCGTCATCCGATCGGCATCCTTGGCCAGCTCAGCCAGGCTCGCGGTGAACAACTTCGACTTGACGCGCGCACGCTGCCGCGCCACCAGCGCGCAGGCAACGCCGATCAGCAGGTAGGCGAGTGCGAGCAATCCCGACACCATGATGCGGTGAGTGTCCCAGAACAGCAGAATCAGAAAAATCGACAGCAGCAGCATCGCGAGCAGCAGAAAAAACGCCGCCGCCGCGGCAACCACCGTGATGCCGGTAATGCGCAGCCGCTCTTCTTCGAGCTCGACCTGCAGCAACTCACCGCGCGTGCGCACCGTGGCGAGCAGGCTCGCCAGCAAGGTGCGTACCGAATGCAGCAAACCGCTGGGCGGCGCGCCTGCGTGTTCGTCGTCCGCGGGTGCTTCCATGCGCTGGGTGATGATTAGCGCCGGCCGATCAGCATGCCGATGATCAGGCCCACGCCGGCGGCAATGCCCACCGCGCGCCACGGATTGTCATGCACGTATTCGTCGGTCGCCTTGGCAGCCTCTTTGGTTTTGTCGACAACGATTTCCGTGGTGTCGGCAAGACGGTCTTTGGCCCGGTGCATGTGTTCCTGCAGGCGCTCGCGTATCGCGCCGATTTTTTCGCCGGTCTGGCTGGCGGTGGCGCGCAGGTAATCGTCCATATCGGAGAGCACGGTTTTAAGATCGCCCTTGATTTTGTCTTTGGTGACATGTGCGTCGGTGGTAAAGTTTGCATCGGTGGTCATGATGGCTCCATGCTGATTAAGTTAACGCGGTGGATCAAGTCGGGTAGTTCAGGAAACGTCCACAAAGTTACGTTAGCCAGTTTGCGTGTGAAAAGCAACTCATATTTGCGGCCAGTCCGGCGTAAATCAAGCCCTATTGCAGACGCGGCCGACGGCGGATTCCTGAATCCGCTTGACGCTGCAAACGGCGCAATGACATCATCGAATCGCAATAGTTCAACGGTCTATCAATTACCTTACCAATGACAAAGGAACAGGCATGAGCGATTACAAGAAGCGCCACCAACGCGGGATGGCAGTGTTAAAAAAAATGGGCCGCGAGGAATTAATGCTGGACCAAAAAGCGCTGTATCCCGACTTGTACGAAATGTCGGTCGGACATCTGTTCGGCGACGTGTGGGCGCGGCCGGGCTTAAGCTTGCGCGAGCGGCAACTGGTGACGCTGGCCGCGAATATCGCGCTGGCGCGCCCCAGCGGCAATTACTCGCACTACCGCAGTGCCAGGCATATCGGCATCACCCACAAGGAAATCTGCGAAGTGATGATCCAGGTCGGGCACTACGCCGGCTGGCCCACGGTTTCAAACGCGGTGCGTCAATACACCGCGGTGCTCGACGAAGAAAAAGAAATCAAGGCGGGCAAAAAGAAAAAGCCCACCTTGGTTTGATACCGTTTCAGGAAGCGCCGATCCGCGTGACGATGGTGCCGAGTATTTTCAAAAGTAAGGCCTGCGGATCGGCGTCCACCGCGAGCATGCTGCGGTAGGCAGGTAGCAGAAAGCCCTGCGCCGTCGCGTGATCCAGATAGCTGATCAGCCCATCGAAGAAGCCATTGATGTCGAGCAAGCCGCAGGGTTTATCGTGCACTTGCAGTTGCCGCAAGGTCAGCACTTCGAACAGTTCATCCAGTGTGCCGTAGCCACCCGGCAGAATCAAAAATGCATCCGCCAAGCCCATCATCATCACCTTGCGCTCGTGGATGGTCTCGACCACATGCAGTTCGGAGAGGCCGCGATGCATGACTTCTTTTTCCACCAGCAGCTTGGGTGCAATGCCAATGACATAACCCCCGGCGGCCATCGCGGTGTGTGCCACCACGCCCATCAGACCCAGTTTGCCGCCGCCGTAAACAATGCGGCAACCTTGTTGCACCAGCAGGCGCACCGCCTTGCGCGCCGCATCGGCGTATTGCGGATCGCTGCCGGAGGCCGTACCGCAGAATATGCAGACGCTGGGGGTCATATAAATTATTGTTTAAAATCAAATACTTACGTATATTTCGACTTTACTACCTTTACTACCGTTACTACCATAAGCCCTTCAAGCGTCCGCCGTCGAGATTCAACGACACGCCAGTGATGTAGCTCGAACGCTCGGAACACAAAAACACAAT
>JAYUAH010000233.1:0-11965 GCA_043741415.1 Betaproteobacteria bacterium | reverse complement strand
CGGTCCAGGTGACGACTACTTTGTCGCCCACTTTGGCACCCTTGACGCGCACCGCGAACACCGGGTTACGCGAGATGGCTTGACTCCATTGCCCGTCATACACCGTATTGCCGTTGAGGGTGACCGTCATGCTCTGGATGAAGTGCGTGGGCACGATATTGCCCGTCGCATCCTTGCGCTGTCCGGTTTCCATCGGGTGCGCCACTAGCACGCGGATGTCGGCGACATCGCCTTTTAACACCGCGCGGATTTTCATTGGTTCTGCCATAATTTTTCCTGGTTCGCTCAGTTCACACTTAGCCGCAGCCGCCGACGGTGATTTTGACTTCTTTCACCGCGGTGAAAAATTTATCGCCGGCCTTGACTACGGCGCGCACGTTGGCGGTTTGTCCCATTTTGATACGCACATAGCCATAGGGTTCGGCGCCATTGGCGAAGTCCAGCGTAGCCGCCAGCGGAAACGGATTTTTTTCGACAATGATCGAAATCGATTGCGTGTTGGCAATGCGGCTGGTGATTTCCACCGGCACCACTGCGCCGTTTTCGGCGATGTCCGGCGCGGTGATTATGATGTCGCGGCTTTCTACCGCGCCCGTGGCCCCCAGCGACTTCATCGCATCGGCGACCGCCTTCGATTCAAATCCGGATTTATTCCATGCCGCGCCTGCTGCTGGCGTGGTTTTCAACAATCCAGCCGCGGCCAACGCGGGCAGCGCACTCATTGTTGCAGTGAGTTTTAGGAATGATCGGCGCGTTTTGTATAAGGGGTTCATCAATTGTCCTGAATTCGGCCCGAAAAAAACTATCATTGTATATGGTAGCTATCGCTCGCGATTTCAATACGCGTGGCGCATTTTGATGTGGCAGCGCAGCGTTGTGGTGTTAAGGCCGCGTTAGAATAAAATTGTTTAAAATCATATATTTATGTTATTTTTTTGATCCAAACACCCGATTTGCCGCCGCGTTTTTCTTGTAAGGCGATGTTTTCCAATTGCATGCCGCGATCCACTGCTTTGCACATATCGTAAATGGTCAGCAACGCCGCGGCTACCGCGGTCAGCGCTTCCATTTCCACCCCGGTGCGGCCGCGTGTTTCAACAGTGGCGATGCAGTCCACGGCAACCGCTTTGCGATTGATGGTGAATTCGATATCCACATGCGTGAGCGCAAGCGGATGGCATAACGGAATCAAATCCGATGTTTTTTTGGCGGCTTGTATTGCCGCGATACGTGCAATGCCGATGACATCGCCTTTTTTCGCCGTGCCCGCTGCGATAAGTTTGAGTGTGGCGGGCAGCATGCGGATGCGTCCGGCCGCGCGGGCAACGCGATGGCTTTCCTGCTTGGCGGCTACATCCACCATATGCGCCTGTCCGTGCGCGCCGAAATGCGTGAGTTTGCTCATGAGGTCAACGAAGGAATTTACGCGCGCGAAAAATAGCTTAAGAAAACGAGAGAGGAACTTAACGCCCAGTACGCTTATCATAGCACCATGTTTGCACGCCCCCTCCTTGCCGTATTGCTATTGGCCGTACCCGCCGCGCTGGCGCAGGCCTTGCCCGAGCTGGGCGAGCCCGCGCAGTCGGCGTTGACGCCATTGCAGGAACGCCTGCTCGGCCTGAGCATCATGAAAGAAGCGCGCCGCGATCCGAGTTTCTACGACGATGCGGAAGTTACCGATTACATCACGCGCGTGGGTAACCGGCTGGCGGCGCGCGGCGGCGATGTGCGGCAGAGCTTCGAGTTTTTTCTGATGAACGATTCGACCATCAACGCCTTCGCGCTGCCGGGCGGCCATATCGGTTTGCATACGGGGCTCATCACCGCCGCGCAAAGCGAATCCGAAATGGCCGGCGTGATGGGTCACGAAATCGCGCATGTCACGCAGCGCCATATTGCGCGCATGGTGTCCGATCAGCAGATGACGCAGTGGGTGTCGATCGCCGCCCTGGCGCTGGCGATTCTGGCGGCGCGTTCCAATACGCAAGTGTCTGAAGCGCTGGCGGTGACCGGGCCCGCGCTCGCCATCCAGCGGCAACTGAATTTCTCGCGCGATTTCGAGCGCGAAGCGGATCGCGTGGGTTTTCAAATGCTGGAAAAATCGGGATTCGATCCCAATGGCATGGCGGCGTTCTTCGAGCGCTTGCAGCGCGCTACACGGCTGGTGGACGTGGGCGCACCGGTGTTCCTGCGCACCCATCCGGTGACCTACGAACGCATCTCCGACATGCAGGGCCGCTCGGCGAATTTGCAGTACCGGCAGATTGCGGATTCGGTGGATTTTCACCTGATGCGCGCGCGCTTGAAGGCCGAGTTGGAACCGGCGCGCGAGAGTGTCGCGTATTTTCGCGATGTCATCGCCGAGAAGCGCTATCTGTCGGAAGCGGGCGCGCGTTATGGCCTCACCGACGCGCTGTTGCGCACGCGTGATTTCGCCGGCGCACGCACGGCGTACGCCGGCCTCACCGCGGTGTTGAAACAGCATCCCGCGGTTGAGCTGCTGGGATGCCGCCTGCGTCTTGCGGCGGGTGAAGCAGAACCACTGGCTTGCTTTCGCAGTGCGCTGCAACGCTATCCCGACTATCGCGCGCTGGCGTATGACTACGCCGAGGCGCTGCTGCAAAACCGTCAAGCGGCTGACGCATTGAAAGTGGTCGAACCGCGCCTGGCGGCAAGCCCCAGCGACTATCGGTTATATCAATTTCAATCACGCGCCTATGCCATGCTCAACAAACGCCTGGCGCATCACCGCGCGCAGGCCGAGGCCTATCTGCAACTGGGCAGCACCGGGGCCGCGATCGAGCAACTGCAACTGGGCATCAAGGCGGGCGACGGTGATTACTATCAACTGTCGTCCACCGAAGCGCGGCTGCGCGAGTTACGCCGGCAGGATGCCGACGAGCGCAAAGATGCCGGACGCAAGCCTGCCAAGCCGTAGCCGCGTTCAGTAAAAAATTCAATAAAATCAAATACTTACGTATTTTACAGTGGGATGCCACATGCAGCCTACAGCACGCCTCGCGCGCTCGCTTATAATCCGCGCTCGCCGCTGCGCGCAGCGTGCATGACGGGACTAAAAAGATGGGGGATGCAATGTCTACACCGCACCACAAAGAACTCGACGCACGCGGACTGAATTGTCCGCTGCCCATACTGCGTACCAAGAAATCATTGAGCGATATGAGCTCCGGTCAGGTGCTCAAAATTCTCGCCACCGATCCTGGCGCCACCAAGGATTTTCAAGCCTTCGCCAAGCAGACTGGCAACGCGCTGCTGTCCGCCGACGAGGCGGATAAAGTGTTTACGTTTTTTATGCAGAAGAAGTAGTGTTTGAGGTCGAGTTGCCGCTCGACTTTTGCATCCTGGTACTCGGCGGCTACGGGCATTTTGGCCGACGCATCTGTAGCGCCTTGAGTCAGACGGTAAGTGTAAAACTGATCGTCGCCGCGCGCGACGCAACTACCGCACAAGCGTTGGCACGGTCGCTCGGCGCCGTGCACCAGGGCGTCGCGCTTGACCATACCGATATTGATCTCGCGCAGCGTTTGCGCGACTTGCATGTGGACGCTGTGGTACACACATGCGGCCCGTTTCAGGGACAGGATTACCACGTTGCGCGTGCGTGCATCGCGGCAGGTGCACACTATATCGACCTCGCCGATGGCCGCGCCTTCGTGGCGGGGATCGGTGAACTCGACCCCGCGGCGCGTGAACGCGATGTGCTGGTGGCGAGCGGCGCCAGTACGTTGCCGGCGTTATCGTTCGCGGTGGTCGACGAGTACCGCGCGTATTTTTCGCGTCTCGATGCCATCGACATCAGCATCGCGCCCGGCCAGCAGACGCCGCGCGGCGTTGCGACGCTGGAGGCAGTGCTGTCGTATTGCGGCAAACCGTTCGAGGTATGGGAACAGGGTCGCTGGCAAACCGTGCACGGCTGGCAGGATGTGCATCGCTATCGTTACCCGGACTTCGGTGTTCGCTGGCTGGCGCGTTGCGACGTGCCTGATCTGCAACTGTTTCCGGCGCACTATCCCGGCGTACAGCGCGTGCGCTTTGATGCTGGCCTCGAATTAACGCTCGCGCAGGGGGCGTTTTGGCTGCTGGCCGCCGCAGTGCGGCTGGGCTTGCTGGAAAATGCCAGCCGCTATGCGCGCATTCTGCAAGCGTGGGGCGCGCGCTTCGACGCGCTCGGCAGCGACACCGGTGGCATGCACGTGGGCCTGAGCGGCGTGGATCAGGATGGACACGCAGCGCGCGTCGACTGGCATCTGCTGGCACGGCGCGGCCACGGCCCGGAGATACCGTGCGTGCCGGCCATCGTGCTCGCGCGCAAACTGGCCGCCGACACCGTCACGACGCGGGGTGCGATGCCGTGCATGGGCTTGATGAACTTGGCCGAGTTTGGTGACGCGGTATCTCATCTCGACATTGGGTCGCGCACTGTATTTTCATGAATAGCTATCTCATTCTCAAAACTGTGCACGTCTTGAGCGCTGCCGTGCTCTTAGGCACCGGCGCGGGCATAGCTTATTTTCTGTTTACCGCGCATCTCTCCCGCAACATCGAAGCGCTGCGCGTGGTGACGCGCTACGTGATAGTCGCCGACTGGCTATTCACCGCTACTGCCGTGGTGGTGCAGCCGGTGACGGGGGTATGGCTAATGCTGGAACGGGGCTGGCCGTTTACGTCGGCATGGTTCATCGCGACGGCCGCGCTTTACCTGGCCGTTGGCGCCTGCTGGATTCCGGTGGTTTTTTTGCAATACCGCATTGCGCGACTTGCGCGCGCCGCCGCCAGCTACGATGAACTGAGCTCGACGTACCATCGTTCAATCCGCTTGTGGGTTGCGCTCGGCATCCCGGCATTTGTAATAGTGTTGGCGCTCTATGCCGTGATGATATTCAAATCCGGAATGTGACAGTCAGGCCGGACTGCCGAGCAATTGCCTGATAGACGACAGCACGCGTTTTAACCCGCGCCAGATTTTCGGCATCAGCCAGATCGCGATCACAAAAAACACAATCAGGAACACCAGCGCCAACAGCGGGAACATGATCGCGGTCCACACCGCGCCGATGGACATTGCATCTTCGCTGAACGAGGCGGTCCAGTTGCTGAACGGTTCGGGCGAGGTGTTGATCAACGCGCGCGTGCTGGCTTTGGTGATGTGGCTGCCTGCGGCGACCGCACCGCCGAGTATGCCGGCGGCAATGCTCATGCCGGGATCGCCGCCGGCCACCGCGGCTGCTGCAAGCAGCGCGCCCGCGGGGATGCGGATGAAGGTGTGCGCGGCGTCCCATACCGAATCGAAACCGGGAATTTTGTCGGCGAGAAATTCCACCAGGAACATGAAGCCCGAGGCGCCCATCACCCACGGACTGCTCAGGGCGTGCAGATTTTCGGGCAAGGTGTAAATGCCGAAGAATTGCAGCAAGCCCAGAAAAAAAACCACGGCATACAGCCGAATGCCGCTGGCCCAGCCGAGTCCGGCGGCGGTTGCTAGTGACGCGAGTGCTTCCATTGCATCCTCCTGATGACGAGCGACGTATCAAGTGTAGCGTGGTGTACTGGACGCGTCTTGTGGTGTGGGTCACTATGTCGCCATCGCGTGAAATGCAGCGTCGAGTAAAGGATAAATAGTTATTTAAAATCAAATACTTATGATAAAACTCTATCAGTTCAAGCCGGCCTTCGGTCTGCCCAACGCGAGCCCGTTTTGCATGAAGGTCGAAACTTATTTGCGCATGTCGGGGCTGCCGTACGAATGTCCGCGCGTCGCGGATTTGCGCAAAGCGCCCAAGGGCAAAATGCCGTACATCGAAGACGGCGACGCGCGCGTCGCCGATTCCAGTTTCATCATCGATTACCTGAAACAAAAATACGGCGACACGCTCGACGCGCATTTGAGCGAACGCGAACGTGCACAGGCCTTGGCGATACAGCGTTTGCTGGAAGAACATTTATATTGGGCGGCGGTCTATGCGCGCTGGGTGGAAGACGCGGGGTTCAAGGCGAGTAGCGAGGCGTTCTTTGACGGCATGCCTGCACTGTTGAAGCTGCTCGTGCCCAAGCTCGCACGCCGCGGCATGATCAAGGAACTGCACGGTCACGGCATGGGCCGCCACAGCCGCGACGAAATTTATGCACTCGGCTGCCGTGATATCGCAGCCCTCGCGCAGTTGCTCGGCGCTGAGGATTATTTCATGGGCGCGCAGCCGTCATCGGTGGATGCAGCCGCTTATGCGTCCATTGCGAACTTATTGTGGGTGCCGCTGGAATCGCCGCTGCGCGATGAAGCGCGTAAGCACGCGAATCTCGAAGCCTATTGCCAACGCATGAAAGCGCGTTACTTTCCGCTCACTTCTCAACTCACTTTTCAATAACACCCGCGCGTTCGTAAAGCGGCCGGATGTAGGTGCGCAACAACGGCATGCGATACCACAGCGCGCCCGCACCGATGACGCACGTCACGCCAAAAATCGCCAGCGCATGCGGCGCACCGACGGCGGTGGCGAGCGCGCCGGCGGCCAGACACCCCAGCGGATGCATGCCCATGAAGGCGATGATGTAGTAACTCGTGACGCGGCCGCGCTTGTCGGCGTCGCACACCACCTGGATGATGGTGTTCAGCGTCATCGCGGTGGCTATCACGCCGAAGCCCACCACCATCATGCACGCCAGCGACAGCACGAGATGATGCGAGAAAGTGAATACCGTGAGTGCGATGCCCGCGATGCCGGGGCCGATGGCCGCCCAGCGCATCAGCCCGCGGATCTGCGTGCGTGCCGCGAGATAAATCATGCCGAGTATGCCGCCGAAGCCCGCGGCGCCGATCAGAAACCCCAGCATCGAAGCGCCGCCGCCGAACGTTTCCGCCGCGAATATCGGCATCAGCGCCTGATACGGCGTGATGGTGAAACTCATCAACGCCATCATCGGCAACAGGTAGCGCAGCGGCTTCAGGCTCCAGGTGTAACGTGCGCCATCGCTGATGCTCGCCCACAGGTTGGCGGCGTGCGCCGCGCGCGGCTGCGGCGGGATTTTGATCAGCGCGAGACTGGCGAGCACACCAAACTTCGATAACGCGGTCAGCACAAAACAAAAGGCTTCGCTGAAATACGCGAGTACCAGACCGGCAATGGTGGGGCCGATCATGCGTCCGGCATTCTGCATGCCGCCGCTGAACGCGATGGCGCTCGGCAAATCGGCTTGATGGTGACCAGCTCTGGTGTCATAGACGAACGCACCGGCGTTTCCATCGCCTGCACGACGCCGAGCAGTGCGGCGAGCAACACCACATGCCACACGTTGACCTGGTTGCCTTCGACCCACACCACGGCGGCGAGTATGAACGAGAGCACAATCGACAACCACTGCGTAACCACCAGCGATTTGCAGCGATCAAAACGGTCGGCCCACAAACCGCCGAAAGGCGCCAGCACCAGCAGCGCAATTTGTCCCGCGAAGCCGGTGATGCCGAGCAGCAGCGCCGAGCCGCTCAAGCGATACACCAGCCAACTGATGGCGATTTGCTGCACCCAGGTGCCGATCAGCGACACCGATTGTCCGGCGAAATAGCGCGTGTAGTTCGGGTGGTTAAAGGCGCGCAGGGCGTGGTGCACGAGGCGGGACTGGTTGAGCGGTGGTATTTAAAAAACTGTTTAAAAACAAATACTTACGTTATTTTCTCTAGGCGAGCTTTGCCAACTGTGTGTTGATGTCGGCGAGTGTCGTCTCAAACGTGGCGAGGCGTTCGCGCATTTGCGCAACGACGTATGCCGGCGCCTTATCGACGAACTTCGAGTTCGACAATTTTGCATTGGCGTTGTCGATTTGGCCAGAGATTCGTGCCTGTTCTTTTTGCAGACGCACTTTTTCCGCGGCCTTGTCGATTTCAACTTTCAGCATCAGCTTGAACGCACCCACCATCGACACCGGCGCGTCGGCTTCGGGCAACGCATCGACGATCTCAACGCCGGTCAGGCGCGCGAGCGACGCCATGTACGGGGCGTAGATTTTGAGTTGTGCCCTATCGTTGACGGGGCCTTGCGCGATCAGCGGCACTTTCTGCCCCGGCTTCAAATCCATTTCGCTGCGCAGCGTGCGGCAGGCGTTCACGAGTTGCTTCAGCGTATTGATATCGTGCTCGGCGGCTTCGTTGATGCGTGCCGCATCCGACTGCGGATATGCTTGCAGCATGATCGATTGCCCGGACTTACCGGAAGCATCACGTTCGCCGGCCTTGCCGGAAGTATCACGATCGCCGGCCTTGCCGGCGAGGGGCGCCACGATTTGCCACAACTCCTCGGTGATAAACGGTATTACCGGATGCGCAAGGCGCAAAATTGATTCGAGCACGCGTACCAGCGTGCGGCGCGTGGCGCGCTGCTGGTTTTCGTTGCCGGTTTGCATTTGCACCTTGGCGAGTTCGACATACCAATCGCAGTATTCGTCCCACACCAATTCGTAAATCGCGCGCGCAAGATTATCGAAGCGATATTCGCTGAACGCCGTTGCGACTTCAGCCTCGGTGCGTTGCAGGCGGCTGACAATCCAGTGATCGGCGTTGGAGAATTCCAGTGACGCCTCATTGGCGTTATCCGCATCAAGGCCGACGTCTTTGCCGTCGCAATTCATCAACACAAAGCGCGTGGCGTTCCACAGCTTGTTGCAGAAATTGCGATAGCCATCGCAGCGTTGCAAATCGAATTTAATGTCGCGGCCGGGCGAGGCGAGGCTGGCGAAGGTGAAGCGCAGCGCGTCGGTGCCGAAGGCCGCGATGCCAGCGGGAAAATGCTTCTTGGTGACGGCGGCGATTTTTTCCGCTTGACGCGGGTCCATCAAGTTAGCGGTGCGCTTGGCGATCAGCGCCTCGAGCGTGATGCCGTCGACGATATCGAGTGGGTCCAGCACATTGCCCTTGGATTTGGACATCTTCTGGCCTTCCGCGTCGCGAATCAGGCCATGCACATACACTTCTTTGAACGGCACTTGATCGGTGAAGTGCAGGGTCATCATCACCATGCGCGCGACCCAGAAAAAGATGATGTCGAATCCGGTCACCAGCACCGACGAGGGCAGATAACGGTCGAGCGCCGGGTTCGACTGCTGCGGGTAGCCGGGTGTCCAATCGAGCGTGGAGAACGGCCACAGCGCCGACGAATACCAGGTGTCCAGTACGTCTTCGTCGCGGCGTAGTGTTACAGGGTCGACTTTTTCGCCGCGCTCGAGACGCGCCAGCAGCGACGCGTCGTATTGCGCAACGGCTTCTTCATAGCTGCGCGCGACGTACACATTGCCCTCGGCGTCATACCACGCCGGTATGCGATGGCCCCACCACAACTGACGCGAGATGCACCAGTCCTGAATGTTGGTGAGCCACTGGTTATAGGTGGTGGTCCAGTTTTCCGGCACAAACTTGATTTGCCCGCTGGCCACGGCATCGAGTCCGCGTTTGGCCAGCGTGTCCATTTTGATGAACCACTGGTCGGTCAACATCGGCTCGACGATGGCATCGGTGCGGCCACAGCGCGGCACCATCAGTTTGTGCTTTTTGGTTTCACCGAGTAAACCCTGCGCTTGCAAATCGGCGAGCACGCGGCTGCGTGCGTCGAAACGGTCGAGACCGCGATACGCTTCCGGTGCGTTAGCGTTGATTTTCGCGTCGAGGGTGAAAATATTGATGGGTTCAAGTTTGTGGCGCACGCCGACTTGATAGTCGTTAAAGTCGTGCGCCGGAGTGATTTTCAAACAGCCGGTACCGAAGGCGGCATCCACGGATTCGTCGGCAATCACCGGGATCCGGCGGCCGGTCAGCGGCAACACCAACTGCGTGCCGATCAGCGCCGCGTAGCGCGCATCGTCGGGATTGACTGCCACCGCGACGTCACCGAGCAGGGTTTCCGGCCGCGTGGTGGCAACCACCATGTAACCGGAGCCTGCTGCAAACGGATAATGGATGTGCCACAGACTGCCGTCTTCCTCGACCGATTCGACTTCAAGGTCGGACACCGCGGTTTGCAATACCGGATCCCAATTCACCAGCCGCTTGCCGCGGTAAATCAGTCCCTGTTGATGCAGGCGCACGAAGGTTTCGGTGACGGTGCGCGACAGGCCGTCGTCCATGGTGAAGCGTTCACGCTCCCAATCGCACGAGCTGCCGAGACGGCGCATCTGGCGCGTGATGGTGGAGCCGGATTCTCCTTTCCACTGCCACACGCGTTCGATGAATTGGTCACGGCCCAGATCGCGGCGCTCGATGTTTTGTGCTTCGAGCTGGCGCTCGACCACGATTTGCGTGGCGATGCCGGCGTGATCGGTGCCGGGCTGCCACAGCGTGTTGTTGCCGCGCATGCGCTGATAGCGCGTGAGTGCATCCATCAGCGTGTGCTGGAACGAGTGGCCCATGTGCAGCGTGCCGGAGACATTCGGCGGCGGCAGCAGAATGCAGTAGTTCCCCGATTTTTCGTTATCGGTGCCGGCTTTGAAGTAGCCGTTGTTTTCCCATTCGGGATACCAGCGTGCTTCGATCGCGGCCGGTTCAAAACTCTTGGCTAATTCCATGGCAATGCTTGACGGGGGAGAGGCGGGAGAGGGCGCGATTATACCGGAGGCCGCCGCCACGCCGGCGGCAGCGGACACCGCTGCGGCGTCGGGTTGGGGCAGCGCGGGTGGCGCATGCAGCGCACTCAAATGTCCGCGCAGCGTTTCTTCGATCGAGTTGCGCACCATGTCGCCGATGCTGGATTTCAGATCATCGGTGATGCGCGCCAGCGCCTGATCCAGCGCGGAAACGATCTCCGGCATCACGCGTTGGCGTACTACATTGGTGATACGGTCGTCCACCTGCGACATCACGCGCAGATACGCGGTATGCTCGATGTTCTGGTTCTGCACCCGCGAAATGATTTCGGTGTTGTCGTCGGGCAGCAGCGCGCCTTGCAGCGGTGCTGTGGCGGCGGAGGCGGGCGTGACAATATCCGTCAGCAGCGGAATATCGTCGTCTTCGGCGGAAGCTACCGTGGCCGAGTACGGCGCCTGATTGCGGCGATCGATCAGGGCATCGGCTCTGGCCAGTATGGCGTCGGCGCCCTCGCCATTGGGTTCCAGGTCTTGCGCCATGGTCACGTATTACACTTCCACGCGAGACAGGTCGTGCGTGCGGATGTCATAGCCGCGGTCGCGATAAAACTTGAAGCGCGCACGTGCCGTGGCACGGTCATTATCATCCTGGCTGACGATTTCGATCAGGCGTTGAAAGCGGCTGAATACCGGCGGCCACTCGGCGCGCAGATTGAGCAGCACTTCATCGTGCGCGGGCGTTGTGCTGTCGGGATCGGCGTCGTGGTGGATCACGACCGGCGTGCGCGCGGCGAGCGGGTGCGCGGCCTGGCAATGCGGCACAAACGCCAGCGCTGAGGCGGTCCACAGCATGCGATCAAGGTTTTGTGCGATGGCCGCGTCGGGGCACAGCACCGCCACGCGCAGGCCTTGCGCGTGCGCTTTCGCAGCGAGCTTGCAAGCGACCGTGAGTTTGTTGCCGACGTGGGTGTAAAAATCGATCTGGGTCATGTGCCGGATGCACGCTGGCGCGGGCGACTAAAAAGAGATATTAACGTAAGTATTTGATTTTAAACAGTTTTTTAAATTAACGCGCGCATGCTATTTACGCTGCGCGCGATCCATCAAAAATTGCGTGAGCAGCGGTACGGGGCGGCCTGTTGAACCTTTTTCCTTGCCCGATTTCCACGCGGTGCCCGCTACATCGAGATGCACCCATTTGAATTTTTTGGTGAAGCGTGCGAGATAACATGCGGCGGTTACCGCGCCCGCGGGCCGCCCGCCGATGTTGGCGAAATCGGCGAAGTTACTCTTGAGCTGCTCTTGATATTCGTCGTGCAGCGGCAGGCGCCACGCGCGATCGCGCGAGGTTTCGCCGGCGGCGAGCATCTCTTGCGCCAGATTT
>JAYUAH010000232.1:0-2146 GCA_043741415.1 Betaproteobacteria bacterium | reverse complement strand
GCTTCTCCAGCCGCCTTTTGACTTGCGCGCTGTAGATGTGCGGACGTAGCAGCGCCTTGTCGCTCGCCGACCCAGTCATCACCACTTTGATCGCGCCTCTTTCGGGGTCAACGTCATGCCAGTCCGGGCGTAGTTTCACGATCTCGTTGTAGAGATGCGCACAAATATCGCGGCTCATGGCGACAACCATCACCTTGCCCGTCTGCGCTTTGTTGCGTTCCTCGAAATGCGCCACCAGATCAGCCGCCACGCGCCCGACGCGCGGCTCCGCACCGACCACCTTTTCCAGCGCGGCCCAGCGGCTCTTGAGCTTCGCCTGCTGGCTTTCCTCTTCGTCCTCGGCTAGCTCATCCACTTCTGCATCAATCAGCGGCAAGTCTTCAGGCTTGAGCCCCAATTTGGCGAGACGGGATTCAAAGTAGATGGCAACTGTCGCGCCGTCTTCTTTCGCCTGCTGCATGTCGTAGACGTGGATGTAATCACCGAACACCGCGCGCGTATCGCGGTCAGTGCTCGACACCGGCGTACCGGTAAAGGCAACGAACGTGGCTTTGGGCAGTGCGTCGCGCAGGTGCTGGGCGTAGCCCACCTGATAGCGCGCAATGGCAGACTCAGTCGGAGCGAACTCGGCACGCGGCACGGGCGCAGCGGCCCCTGTCGCCAACACCGTCGTCGCGCGATCAGGCGAGTACTTGGCGGCCTTCACCGTCCTCAGTTTGGCCTCAAACCCATATTGCGTGCGGTGCGCCTCGTCGGCGATCACCACGATATTGCTGCGATCCGACAGCACTGGAAAAATATCTTCATCTTCTCCCGGCATGAACTTTTGGATCGTCGCGAATACGATGCCGCCAGACGGGCGGTTACCCAACTTCGCCCGCAAATCCTGTCGTGTCTCGGCCTGCACTGGCTGTTCGCGCAGCAAATCCTGCGACAACGAGAACACACCGAATAATTGCCCATCCAAATCATTGCGATCCGTGATCACCACGATGGTCGGGTTCTGCATCGCCGCGTCCTGCATCACGCGCGCGGCAAAGCATGTCATGGTGATGCTTTTGCCGCTGCCCTGCGTGTGCCACACCACGCCGCCCTTATGGCTGCCACCGGGGCGCGACGCTACGACCACCTGCGCAATCGCGGCACGCACCGCGTGAAACTGGTGATACCCGGCGATCTTCTTGATCAGTGTGCCGTCGTCTTCGAACAACACAAAAAATCGCAGGTAATCCAGCAGATACGTCGGAGCCAGCACACCGCGCACCAGCGTCTTCAGCTCGCTGAATTGCCCCAGCGGATCGAGGGTTGCGCCGTCGATGGTGCGCCACTGCATGAATCGTTCACGGTCGGCCGACAGCGAGCCAAGCCGCGCCTCGCTACCGTCAGAAATCACCAGCAGCTCGTTGTAGTAAAACGCGTCGGCAATCTGCTCCTTGTAGGTCTGAATCTGGTCGTACGCCTTCCAGATGTCTGCCGCCTCATCGGCTGGATTCTTCAGCTCCATCAGCACCAATGGCAGGCCATTGACGAACAGGATGATGTCCGGGCGGCGCGTATGGCGCGGCCCCTTGATGGAGAACTGATTGACCGCCAGCCACTCGTTATTCGCAGCAATAGCCCAATCGATCAGGCGAACAAAATCGCCGCGCGTTTCGCCGTCCTTCTGATACTGCACCGGCACGCCGCCAACCAGTAGCTTGTGAAAATGCCGGTTAGCAGTCAGCTGCACGGGCATACCGAGATCGAGCACCTGCTGAACCGCGTCCGCCCGCGCCTGCAACGGGATACCCGGGTTCAAGCGATCAATGGCACCGCGCAGCCGTTCCACCAGCACTACCTCCCGATAGTTCGCCCGCTCCGGAGCGCTCCCGTCCGGCGCGATGTCCAACCCGTACAGCGTCGCGTAGCCCACCTCAGCGAGCCAGCCAAGCGCTTCCTGTTCGAGTTGGCCTTCGGTCATGCGTGTTTAGATCCTGATTGACCGGATCAGCCTAGACCGGGTTGCGATCACGAAATCTGCCAGCCTTCTACGCATGGTTGCATCGCACCTCGTTTAGAGGTGGCTAATCCAACAGGTGGCAACCGCCAATAAGTCGGACTAATGTTCCGCAACTTCAAATGATTCAACTTCAGCTAACGACTGAAA
>JAYUAH010000231.1:0-2147 GCA_043741415.1 Betaproteobacteria bacterium | reverse complement strand
GCACTTCGACGACTTCGATTTTGACATCGGTGAGCTTGGCGTGTTTCTGAAAACAATCCACGCCGGTCTTGAATGCCGCCAATGCTTTGGCATCCTTGGGCGTGCGAAAGCGCTCGGCCATTTGATAGTAGTTGCAGGCGCGCAGGTAAGCAGCCGCGGCGGAAACACGGTGGCCGGTCGCTTCAAATTTTTCCGCATGCGCACGCACGCCGTCGGCGACATTCTCGCAGGCGTCGAACCAGGCGTTGTCATCATCGGGCGCGGCACCTTTCAACAGCGTGCCGATTTTGTGCAACTCACCGATGTCGGAGCCGCCATAGGTCGCGGAACCCATCATGTTGATAAAGGCTGCCGACCAGCGGTAGTTGCCCGGAAAGTACATGAAATACGGCGGTTCTTTGGTGGCCATGATGCTCCTTGCGTAAAATAAGGTTAAATAAAATATTGTTTAAAATCAAATACTTACGTATTTATTGTTTTTGTATGCCCGCAGCCTTGGCGACGCGCGCCCACTTGTCGATTTCAGCGCGTATGAAATTGGCATAGTCCTCGGGGCCGAGGCCGCCGACTTCATGACCTTGCGCGACAAAGGTATCACGATGTTCCGGCAGCGCGAGCTGTTTGGCGAGCACATCGTGTATGCGTGTGACGATTTCGCGCGGCGTCTTCGCCGGCGCTAGCATGCCGTTCCAGTTATAACTGACAAAACCGGTGAGCCCTTGTTCGGCGACGGTCGGCAACAGCGGCAACAGCGGTGAACGTTTTTCCGAAGTAGCACCGATCGCGCGCAGCCGGCCCGTTTGCAGCAGCGGCGCGCAACCTGCGAACTGGATAATGGCAATCTCAATGTGGCCCGCCAGCAGATCAACCGTGTACTGCGACGCGCCCTTGTACGGCACGTGATTCAGTTTGATACCGGCCTGCGTGGCAAACAACTCGGTGGCGAAGTGGCCCACCGTACCTACGCCGGGCGAGCCGTAGTTGATTTTGCCCGGCTGCGCTTTGGCCAGCGCGACAAAATCTTTCACGCCTTTCGCCGGCACGCTGGGGTGTATGCACAAACAACTCGCGGTGCGCGCAATCAGAAAAATCGGTGCCAGATCGCGCAACGTCTCGTAAGGCATTTTCGCGTTGACACTCGGCGACACGGTCAGCGGGCCGGGGTTGCCCGCGAGCAGCGTGTAACCATCGGGTGCAGCTCGTACCACGGCGTCGGTGCCGGGTACGCCGCCACCGCCGCCGCGATTTTCGACGATGAAGTTTTGCCCGAGTGCCTGCGTCAGTTGCTGCGCCGCCCAGCGGCCTTGCACATCCGTGGGGCCGCCGGGAACGAACGGTACGATCACGCGCACCAGCCGGTTGGGATAGGGCTGGGGCTGGGCCAGTGCCGCGTGCGCAGCCAGTAACACAAAAAGACCAGCGTATTTCAATGATTCACGCATGAGCTGCAAATGCTTATACAGAGAAAGGAGAAACACGATAGTTACCACACGCAGCATTGTCAATCATCGAGCAATGATCTGGTAAAATTCGCCCCTTATATTTTTACATTCATCCGAGGGAGTGGTAGTCATGGGCGCAAGCAAAAAGAAACCCGTAAAAAAGGACGAGTACACCGACATCCTGTATGAGGTGAAAGACCAGGTGGCGTGGGTTACGATCAACCGCCCGCGCGTGCTGAACTGCTTTCGCGAGCAAACGCTGGATGAAATGATCCACGCGCTGAAATCCACGCGTGAAGATCCGTCGATCGTGTGCGCGGTGATCACCGGCACCGGTGATAAATCGTTCTCGGCCGGCGGCGATTTTTATGCCATGAAGCGCTTGAACTTTAACAACGCCTACATGTGGAACGACCGCATGCTGGGGCTGGCGATGACCATCCGCGGCTTGCCGATTCCGGTGATCGCCATGGTCAACGGCTGGTGCATGGGCGGCGGCCACGAGCTCGCGCTGTGGTGCGACCTGGTGATTGCCTCTGAAAACGCCGTGCTTGGCCAAACCGGCGCCAAAGTGGGCGCGTGCCCGACGGTGGGCGCCACGCAATACATCCCGCGCATTATTGGTGAGCGTCTCGCGCGCGAAATGATTTTCTGCGCACGCCGCTTCGGCGCCAAAGAGGCGGTCGAAGTCGGCCTCATCAACAA
>JAYUAH010000230.1:0-2148 GCA_043741415.1 Betaproteobacteria bacterium | reverse complement strand
CGGTGTGGAACTGATTTCCATCGGCAACGGCACTGCCAGCCGCGAGACCGACAAGCTCGCCATCGAAGTGATCAAGCTGGTGGCGACGCAAAAACCGGAACAAAAAGTAACCAAGATCGTGGTCAGCGAAGCCGGCGCCTCGGTGTATTCGGCCTCGGCGTTTGCCGCCGCTGAGTTTCCCGAATTGGATGTGAGCCTGCGTGGCGCGGTGTCGATTGCGCGCCGCTTGCAGGATCCGCTGGCGGAGTTGGTGAAAATCGATCCCAAGTCTATCGGCGTGGGGCAGTACCAGCACGACGTGAACCAGCGCGCGCTGGCGCGTTCGCTCGATGCCACGGTGGAGGATTGCGTCAACGCCGTGGGTGTCGATTTAAACACCGCCTCCGTCCCGCTGCTCACGCGCGTGTCGGGACTCAACGCCACGCTGGCGAAGAATATCGTCGAGTATCGCGATGCCAACGGCCCATTTGCGAATCGCAACAGCATTCGCAAAGTGCCGCGGCTGGGCGACAAAACGTTTGAACAGGCCGCCGGTTTTTTGCGCATCTTGAGTGATGAGGCAAATCCATTGGATCGCTCATCCGTGCACCCCGAAGCGTACCCGGTGGTGGAGCGCATTCTGGCGCGCATCGGCAAAAGCATCAGCGACGTGATGGGCAAGCCCGAAACACTCAAGGGATTGCAGGCGGCAGATTTTGTCGATGACAAATTCGGCGTGCCCACCGTGCGCGACATCCTCGCCGAACTCGAAAAACCCGGTCGCGATCCGCGTCCGGAATTCAAGACCGCGACGTTTCAGGATGGTATCGAATCGCTCAACGACTTGCGGCCCGACATGATCCTCGAAGGTGTGGTGACCAACGTCGCGGCCTTCGGCGCCTTTGTCGACATCGGCGTGCATCAAGATGGTTTGGTGCATGTCTCCGCGCTGGCGAATAAGTTCGTGAAAGACCCGCATGAGGTGGTCAAGCCCGGTCTGATTGTCAAGGTTAAAGTGTTGGAGGTTGATGTAAAGCGGCAACGCATTGCGCTGACCATGCGCCTGGACGATGTGGCGGGCGCACAAGCGCCGCAACGGCGTTCGCCTGCGGAAGCGGCACCCGGCGCGAGCGCCGGTGCAGCGGCGCGTAATCATCAGGGTGTTGCCGCGCCTGATGGCCGCGGCAACACGCCACGCGACCAAGGGCGTCAGGCGCAAGCCACCGGCCCCAGTGCCATGGCTCTGGCGTTTGCAAAACTCAAAAAGTCATAGTGGGCTCTCTGCGAGCGTAGGGCGTGAAGCGCGTTATATGCATCCGGCGGATGACAACGCGCTAGCGGCTGCCCTTGCACCCCGCGTCACGCGGCAGCTTGCGAAACGGCAACTGTGGCGCGAGCAGCAATGCTTTCGTCATACGCACGCGATCAAAGGTTTGTTCAGCCGGCATGACCGACGCAATATGATCAACGCCTAAGATTTTTACAAAATCCATGCCCGGCAGGACTGCGGCATCGAGCGGCACCAGTCCGTCGCTGCGAACGCCCTCGCGCCGCATCAGTTCCAACGGAATGTCCAACTTCGTGCGCGCGCCTGATTCGCCGTCGAGCGCGCTCGCAAACGCAATGGCGGGCACGTCGTGCACCACCGCATCAATCGCGGGCTTGTGGTCGCGATAATAAGCGAGCGACGCACTGGTGGTGAGGTTTTGTGCTGATTCACGCGTGCCGCCGATATAGCCGAGGATCAAGCTCGCGATCAGCGGGTTGATGCGTGAGCCATCCAGCAACATATCGGCGATCGGCGAACCGAAGAAGGCGCCCTGCAGCGACACCCAGCCTTTGACTTTCGTTCGCAGCAACGGCGCCACACGCAGCGCGTCGAGCGTGTCGACCGAGCCCTTGCTGTGCGTGATCAAAATCACCGGCTTCGCCGAATCCCGAATGGCCGCCGCGATAATCGGTGCGTTGATCGCGACACTCTGCCGGGACTGGAGCGCGACCTTCTCGTACTCGACGCCTATCGAGGCAAGCCAACGCGATTGATCCGAGAAATAGGCCGGGTCAAGATCGCTGAAATAACCGGGCACCTGCAACACCTTGTGCCGGCGCAGCATGTCCACGTGCGCACTGCCGAACGCGCAGTCGCTGCGATAGGCATCCAGATAGTCC
>JAYUAH010000229.1:0-12040 GCA_043741415.1 Betaproteobacteria bacterium | reverse complement strand
CGTTTTCCATGGGCATCGGGCGCGGGTCGAGCGTGCCTTCGCGCTTGCGGCTAAGGTCATCGGAGCCGAAAGTTTCATTGACGAGCTTTTCGCCGTTGTTCAGCGTGTAGGGAATTTCGACGAACATTTGCTCGGTGTGTACGTGGGGTGCGTTCATGATTTCACCTTTTCGCGTAGCGGAACGAGAAGACTAGGCCATACTGAGGCCGGCGGTCAAATGTGCGTACAATTCCGTATCTTAAAGACCATCGGGGGCGTGCCATGGCAGCAAAACTGGAAACGTTGGGATTCATAGGCTTGGGGGTAATGGGCGGACGCATGGCGCGCCGTTTGCTGGAACATGGGCACCCATTGATTGTTTGCGACGTTAACCCCGCCGCGCTGAAACCGCTGGTGAAACTCGGCGCACATGTGGCTGCGAGCCCGCGCGAGGTCGCCGATGCCGCGCGCACGGTGTTTGCGAGCGTGCCCAATCCGCAAGTTCTGCTGGAAGTGGCACTCGGCGCCAACGGCGTGATACGCGGCAGCAAAATTAAAACCCTGGTCGACCTGTCGACCACCGGCTCAACCGTGGAAAAAGCCGTGGTGAAAGGCCTCGCCTTGCGCGGTATCACGCTGGTGGACGCACCGGTGTCCGGCGGCGCGTCGGGTGCCGACAAAGGCACGCTGGCGGTGATGGTCGCGGGTAAAGCCAGCGCTGTCGCCGGTGTGCGCAAGGCGCTGGCCGTGCTGGGCAAAGTGTTTGTGGTCGGCAAAGAGCCGGGGCAAGCGCAGTTCATGAAGCTGCTCAATAACCTGCTGTCGCAAAGCGCTTTGGCAATGAGTCTCGAAGCGTTCGTCGCGGGCGCCAAAGCCGGACTCGATCTCGATATCATGGCCGAGGTTATCAACGCCGGCAGCGGCCGCAATACCGCCACCGCGGAGAAAATCCCCAAATCGGTGCTCACGCGCAAATTTGATTTTGGCTTTCCCATTTCTGGTGCATGCAAAGACATCGGCCTTGCCATCGAAGAATGCCAAGCGCTGGGCCTGCCGATGATCGTCGGCAGCGCCGCGCGCCAGCTTTGGCAGTTTGCGTATAACCAGGGTGGCGGCAAGCGCGATATGACCGCGCTGGTGACTTATTTGGAGCCGTGGGCGGGGGTGGAGGTGAGGGGTAAGGCGGCGCGCAAAGCGTGCCCGCGCGTTTGACATCGCCTACCTCGGCGACGATAATCATTTTTAACTTACAAACAATAGCTTATCGCTAGGGAGCCTCTCATGCATCGCAGACTCATCATCAAAACCGCGGCTGCAATTGCAACCGCCTTGGCGTTGGCGGCATGCGGCGACAAAGCCCCTGCGCCGAAAGCGGATGCGCCCAAAGCGCCCGAAATGCCAGCGGTAAAAATCGGCGTCGCGTCGCCACTCACCGGTGCGCAGGCGCACATCGGCATCGACATTCGCAACGGCGTGCAACTGGCGATTGAAGACGCCAACAAAGCTGGCGTGAACATTGGCGGCAGGGCGGTGAAGCTGGAGATGGTGGCCGAAGACGACGAAGCCAATCCCACTAAGGCCACGACCGTCGCGCAAAAGCTGGTGGATAGCAAAGTGGCCGCCGTAGTGGGGCATTTCAACTCCGGTGCGTCGATACCCGCGTCGAAAATTTACGCCGATGCGGGCATACCGCAGATTTCACCCTCCTCGACCAACCCGGATTACACGTTGAAAGGCTACAAGACGACCTTCCGTGTCGTCGCCCATGACGGCCAACAAGGCCCGACCTTGGGCCGCTTCGCACTCAATAAGTTGAAAGCCAAAACCATCGCCGTGATCGACGACAGCACGGCGTATGGACAAGGCCTCGCTGATAATTTCGAAGCCACCGTAAAAGCAGGCGGCGCCAACTTGGTGGCACGCGAACACACCACCGACAAAGACACCGACTTCAAAGCGATTCTGACCAAGATCAAAGGCAAGAATCCGGACCTGATCATGTTCGGCGGCATTGATCCGCAAGCCGGCCCGATGAAAAAACAAATGGCCGAGCTCGGCATCAAAGCGAAATTCATCGGTGGCGACGGCATGCAAACGCCGAACTTCATCAAGCTCGCGGGCGAGGCAGCGGAAGGCGCGATGGCATCGATACCCGGCTTGCCCAAAGACAAAATGCCTGGCGGCATGGAGTTCCTCGCCAAATATAAAGCCAAGTTCAATGCGGAGGTGGAACTGTTCGCGCCCATGGGCTACGACGCGGTGATGGTGTTCGTCGAAGCGATGAAGCGCGCGGGCTCGTCTGATCCGGCCAAGTTTTTGCCCGAAGTCGGCAAGACCGATTACAAGGGTGTGATCGGCCCCATTGCGTTCGATGAAAAAGGCGACTTGAAGAACGGCCCGATTACCATTTACGTGGTGAAAGACGGCAAGTGGGACGCGCTGGAAACCGTAGCGCCGGGTGCGGCGAAGTAATCATTGCACGCTGCCCGCCCGCAAGCACAACAACGGCACCTTCAGGGTGCCGTTGTTGTATGCGTGGTTATTTGACGCCGTAGCAAAATGACCGCTCACCCTTCGACAAGCTTAGGGCGAACGGTCACGTTGAGAGCCGTTCGTCCTGAGCTTGTCGAAGGACTTATCCAGTGTTGTGTTGGCGCTGTTGTTCTCAAGTAACCCATGGATATTTTTCTTCAACAAATTCTCAACGGCCTGCTGCTCGGCAGCATCTACGCGCTGGTGGCGCTGGGCTATACCATGGTCTACGGGATTTTGGGCCTGATCAACTTTGCGCATGGCGATATCGTGATGATCGGCGCGATGGTGGCGCTGTCGGTCGTCATGTCGCTCGGTAGTAGCTTGCCGGTGATGGTTATTTTATTGATCGCTACCGCGGCTGCCATTGCGGTGTGCGTGGTGCTGGGGTTGGTGGTCGAGCGTGCCGCGTATCGCCCGCTGCGCCGCGCGCCACGGCTGGCGCCACTGATCACCGCCATCGGCGTATCGATTCTGATCCAATACTCCGCAGCACTGGTGTGGGGCAAGCAGTACATCTCCATGCCGGAAATCGTCAAACCCTACAAAATCGAATTCGGCGGCGCGCAAATCACGTCAACGCAGGCATTCATTTTTGTTTTGGCCTGCGGCATCATGGCAGCACTCTTGTGGTTCGTGAAAAGCAGCCGCATGGGCCGTGCCATGCGTGCTACGGAGCAAAACCCGGATGTCGCAGGCTTGATGGGTGTCGATACCACGCACGTGATTGCGTTCACCTTTGCGCTGGGTGCATCCATCGGCGCCATCGCGGGTGTGATGGTGGTGCTGTATTACGGACAGGGGCACTACTTCATGGGTTTTATGCTTGGCCTCAAGGCGTTTACCGCTGCGGTGCTGGGCGGCATCGGCAATATTCCCGGCGCGATGCTTGGCGGATTGTTGCTGGGCCTGATCGAAAGTCTTGCGGCGGGCTACATCGGCGATTTGACCGGCGGTGTGTTCGGCAGTAATTACCGCGATGTGTTTGCGTTTTTTGTGTTGGTGGCGGTGCTGATGCTGCGACCTTCAGGGTTGATGGGTGTGGGTAGCGGAGACAGGGCGTGAGCGGAATAAGTGCAGCGCGCTGGCTAAAAATTGTGCTTGTGTGTGCGGTGCTCGTTGCGCTGCCCTTTGTGGTCGACGCAGCGCTCGGCCGCGCTTGGGTGCGCATTATCGATGTCGCGCTGTTGTTTGTGATGCTGGCGCTGGGGCTGAACATCGTGGTCGGCTTTGCAGGGCTGCTCGACTTAGGCTACATCGCATTCTTCGCAGTGGGTGCGTATGCGTACGCGCTACTGGCGTCGCCGCATCTCGGTATGCACTGGTCATTTCTCGTTTTATTGCCCCTCAGCGCAATGATTGCGGCGGTGTTCGGCATCATTCTGGGCGCGCCTACGCTTAAATTGCGCGGCGATTATCTGGCAATCGTCACGCTGGGCTTCGGCGAGATCATTCGCATTTTTCTGAATAATCTCAACCGGCCGGTGAACATCACCAACGGCCCGCAGGGCATTACGCTGATCGATCCGGTGCAACTGGGTGGTGTTTCACTGTCGAAAACGTTCGACGTGATGGGCCTCACCATCGCGCCGGTGCACAGTTATTACTTTGTGTTTTTGTTGTGCGCCATCGGCGTGATTTTTGTGTCGCGGCGGCTGGAGAATTCACGCATCGGCCGCGCGTGGGTGGCGATCCGCGAAGACGAACTCGCCGCCAGCGCCATGGGCATCAACACGCGCAACGTCAAGCTGCTGGCGTTTGCGATGGGCGCTACGTTCGGCGGCGTAGCGGGCGGGCTGTTCGCCTCGTTTCAGGGTTTTATCAGCCCGGAAAGTTTTACGCTGCTCGATTCGGTGATGGTGTTGTGCATGGTGGTGCTCGGCGGCATGGGCAATGTCGGCGGCGTGGTGTTGGGCGCGATTTTGCTCACCGCGCTGCCGGAAGCGCTGCGCTACATGGGGCCGTTGCAACAGCAATGGCTGGGGCGCGTGTTCATCGACCCGTCGGATTTGCGCATGCTGCTGTTTGGCCTCGCGCTGGTGCTGATGATGTTGTTTCGGCCTGCGGGCTTGTGGCCTTCGAAAACGCGGCGGCGCGAGCTTGTAGTGGAGAACACCAGTGTCTGAAGCCTTGCTCACCGCCACCGGCATCACCAAGCGCTTCGGCGGATTGACCGCGCTCGACGCCGTGTCGCTCACGGTTGAGCAGGGCGAAATCTACGGATTGATTGGCCCCAACGGCGCGGGGAAAACCACGCTGTTCAATATTTTGACCGGCGTTTATGCCAGTGACATTGGTGAAATATTGTTTAAAAACAAATACTTACAGAATTCAAAGCCGCACATCGCCGCCAACGCCGGTATCGCGCGCACATTTCAAAACATCCGCTTGTTCGCCAACATGACGGCGTTGGAAAACGTAATGGTGGGCCGCCACGTGCGCACCCATGCAGGCGTCATTGGTGCGGTGTTGCGCGGTGCGGGCACACGTGCCGAGGAAGCCGCTATCGAGCGCCGCGCGCACGAGTTGCTCGACTACTGCGGCATCGCGCGCCACGCCAATGCGCTTGCGCGCAATCTCGCCTACGGCGATCAGCGCCGCCTGGAAATTGCGCGCGCGCTGGCGACAGAGCCGACGCTGCTGGCACTCGACGAACCGGCAGCCGGCATGAATGCCACCGAGACCGCGGCGTTGAAACTTTTACTCGAACGCATCCGCCACGACGGCATTACGCTGCTGTTGATCGAGCATGACGTGAAACTGGTGATGGGCCTGTGCGACCGCGTGGCGGTGCTCGATTACGGCGTGAAGATCGCCGAGGGTGCGCCGATCGACGTGCAACGCGACCCCAAAGTCATCGAAGCGTATTTGGGCGCGTTGGTTGCTTGAAGGGACCGAGGGTGAGGGAGAAAAGCACCTCTGATTCATTGGTTACGCCGAAATATAACGCGCAAAAATCTGAAGCTGCCCAGCAGATTGAAAGTTGCTGCGGCACGACCATTCAATCAAGATTAGAATTCGTTCTGTTGACCGCGCATACGCGTTTGTAAGGAGACCACCATGACACGCAAGGTTTCGGGACCTAATGCCGATCGCCGCAAGTTTTTGACCGGCGTCGTAGCCGCAAGTGCTGCGGGTGCTGCCGGCGCCATCGCGGCGCCGGCAGCACGCGCGGCAGATGGGGTGTTGGCACAGGGCAGTGCACCGCGCCCGCCGTCCGCGTTGCCGCCGTCGGGCCACGTGGCCGCTGCCGAGACCGGCACGCCCAGGGAAATCGCGCGGGTTGCGGGCGTGCCCGGTTCGGATTTTATGGTCGACGTGATCAAGTCGCTCGGCATCAAATACCTGCCGTCAAATTGCGCCTCCAGTTTTCGTGCAATCCACGAGTCGCTGATCAACTACGGCGGCAACGCCATGCCGGAGTACCTCACCTGCATGCACGAGGAATCCGCGGTCGGCATGGCGCACGGCTATTTCAAGGTCGCGGGCAAGCCGTTGCTAACACTGTGCCATGGCACGGTCGGCCTGCAGCACGCCTCGATGGGGCTCTACAACGCGTGGTGCGATCGCGTGCCCGTAATCATCATCGGCGGTAACGATCTGGACGCGGCGCACCGGCCGCCGGGCGTGCCGACGTTTCACTCGGCGCAGGATATCAACGCAATGGTGCGCGATTTCACCAAGTGGGATGACACGCCGGTGTCGTTGCAGCATTTTGCGCAGTCGTTCGTGCGCGCCTATAAGATTGCGATGACGCCGCCCTACGGTCCCGTCGCCATTTCGCTCGATGCCGGCTTGCAGCAAGAGCCGATGAAAGATCACGGCGACAAGCCCTATGTGCCGCGCTATGTGCCGATGACACCGCCGCAGGGCGACAGCGGTGCAGTGAAGGAAGCCGCACGCTTGCTGGCAGAGGCGCAAAACCCGGTGATCGTGGTCGATCGCGCGGCGCGCACGGCGAACGGCGTGAAACTGTTGGTGCAGTTGGCCGAGGCGCTGCAGGCGCGCGTCATCGACCAGGGCGGGCGCATGAATTTCCCGCGCACCCATTACCTCAGTGCGCCGCCGACGGCGGTGAACGACGCGGATGTGATCATCGGCATGGAGTTGTCGGATTTTTGGGCCACGGTCAACGCCTACACCGACAACGGCGAGAACGGCGGTATCGGCAAGAATGCCACCCGCATCAAGCGCGATACCAAGCTGATCAGCATCACCGCCGTCGAGTTGAACACCAAGGCCAACTACCAGGATTTTCAGCGCTTTCAGGTGATCGACGTGCCGATGGCCGCGGATGCCGAGGCCACCTTGCCCGCGCTAATTGAAGCGGTGAAATCGGCCATTCCCAATGAGCGCAAAGCCGCGATTGCGCAGCGTGGAGAGGCGGCGCGTAAAGCGTATGCCGAAAACAACGCGCGCACGCGGCAAGCCGCGGCCGTCGCGTGGGACGCGAGCCCGATCAGCACCGCGCGCCTGTGTATGGAGTTATACGGCCAGATCAAGGATCTCGACTGGTCACTGGTGGCCTCGGAAGGCAATGTCAGCAACTGGCCGAACCGGTTGTGGCCGATGGAAAAGTACCACCACTGGCTGGGCCGCTCGGGCGGTTATGGCGTGGGCTATGGCGCGCCCGCGTCGGTGGGCGCGGCGCTGGCCAATCGCGATCTGGGCCGTTTTTCAGTGAGCATACAATCGGACGGTGATCTGATGTACGCGCCGGGTGTGCTGTGGACTGCCGCCAAACACAAGATTCCTCTGCTGTCGGTGATGCACAACAACCGCGGCTATCACCAGGAAGTGATGCACGTGCAGCGGCTGTCGAATTTTCGCAATCGCGTGGCCAATCTCGGCGGCGACATGGGGCCGGTGGGCACCAGCATCCAGAACCCGGATATCGAGTATCACAAACTCGCCGAGGCTATGGGCTGGTGGGCGAAGGGCCCGATCAAAGATCCGGCGCAGTTAGGGCCCGCGCTGAAAGAAGCGATCGCGGTAGTGAAGTCGGGCCAGCCGGCCTTGCTCAACGTCTGGACGCAGCCGCGTTAATAAGGAGATCAGGTGATGCGTTTCGTGCATGTGTTGGTGCTGCTATCGATCTACTCCGGCTTGGTCATACCAGAGAGCGCCGCGCAGCCGGCTGCCGCGGACAAGGGCAAGACCGCCTATATAAAAAATGGTTGCTGGCAGTGTCACGGCATTGAAGGCCAGGGCGGGATAACCGGCCCCGCGCTCGCACCCAATCCCAAACCACTCGCGGTGATCTCGGCCTTCGTGCGCAATACCAATGGCGCCATGCCGCCGTATCAAAAAGCTATTCTGTCGGACGAGGATCTCGCCGACATGCACGCCTACCTGCAATCGATCGCCAAGGCGCAAGACTACAAGAGCATACCGCTGCTCAATCCGTAGGCCGCGCTAACGCGGCAGACATAGCCGTGCTGTCGTGCCGTCAACCGCGCCGGGATGGCATGGCCATTGTGTGCCGGCTGATCCGGATTATCATTACCCCTGCAAATAATTTTAAGGGGAGATCACAAGTGAAAGAGAACAGCATCCGCAAGGCTGTGCGCGAAGGGCGCGCGGCGCTCGGCACCGGGCTCAAAGAGTTTGCCACGCGCGGGATACCGTGGCTTATCGAATCGTCCGGTTTCGATTATTGCATGATCGACATGGAGCACGGCGCGTTCGATGTGGAAACCATAGCCAATCTCGCCGGGTGGTTTGCGGCCACCAACGTGTCGCCGATCGTGCGCATCCACAAGGCTTTCATCAACCTGATTCCGGCGATCCTCGATCAAGGCATCATGGGCATACAAATCTCGGACGTCGACAACGCAGCAGAAGCGCGCGCCATTGTGCAGCAAGCCAAGTATCCGCCGATCGGCAACCGCGGCATTTCGCAAATGGGTTCGCACACGAATTACAAAGGCTATGGCGCCCGCTATCACACCGAATACAGCCCGTGGGCAAATGACAATATCATTATTTGCCCCTCGATTGAATCGCTGGAAGGATTGGCAAACGTCGACGAGATCGCCGCGGTCGAGGGTATCGACATGATCGCGTACGGCCACTCCGATTTGAGCGCGCGGCTGGGCATCCATCTGCAACTCGATCACCCGCGCTTCAAAGCAGTGGTGCGCCAAATAGCCGATGCCTGCAACAAGCACGGCAAACTCGCCCGCGGCTCGGCGGAAACGGAAGCGCAGATTGAGGAGTACTACCAGCTTGGTTGCAAGGTGTTGAATCTGCCCGGCACTGATTTGAGCACCTACCATGACGGACTCAAAGCCCGCGCCGAGCGTGCGCGTGCCCGGCTTAAAGCCATAGGCGTGCCGACACCGTAACTACGCTACGTCACCCCGTCTAGCCATCATGCACAAAAAAATATTCATATAAATCAAATAGTTATGTGAATAGTTTCCGATAGGACTCGTCACGACTATCGTTCTAACCGTTCAACGGAACATCCGCGATGAAGCAACGCGTCCAGTAGGCATAAGCATCCTCGGTACATATGCTGTAACGTAGTCGCTGAATCGTAAGGCGAAGCTGATCCAGCGATTTGGGGTGTGGGAACTGGGGGAGGGGTGTGTGCATTGAGGTTCAACCATGGATATTCATAAGTGTCAGTTTTGCGGACACGGTAACCCGGCGGACGCGAAATACTGTAGTGACTGCGGTGGATGTTTGTACCTGGTACCTTGCCCGAGCTGCGGGGCGGTAAACGATGTCAAGGCGGGTTCCTGTTACGAGTGTCACGGGCAGATGCAGGCGGGCAATGTTGCCGCCCTTGATAGCGCAGCGCCCGTCGCAGTGATTTCCAAGCCGGAGAGCGCTAATATTTTGTCGCGCGCCTTAGATGTTGGCACGCTCGACAACGCGTATCCCCTGTCGCCCGCTGGCAAAGTTGCCGGGCCGTTTTTTCATCGGCACGCGCGCGTGATCGTCGGCACGGCCGTGCTTGCAGGGATTGCGGTGCTGGGATATTACGGCTACCGCCAACATACACGCTTTGATGCGTCGCCACCGACGGCCGCGGGTGGCGACCCGCCCGCTAGCATGAGTCCTGCCAATGCCGGCGTCATTCGCCGGGATGCGTTAGCGGTCGACAGCGCGCTGGCCAAGGCCGAAGTCCCGGTGATCGCGGCGACGCAGGTGCCGCTGGCCGGCGCGGCGTCTGCCGAGGCCGCATGCACGGAGACGGCTGCGACGCTTGGGTTGTGTCCAGCACTACCTGCGCAGCAGAATGCGGCGGAAACAGCGACCGCTATCCATGCAGTCAACGCACGTCCCGATGCAACCGAGCCCAGCATAGCAGGCAGGACAGAGTCGCTGCGCCAGACGTCGTGCAACGACGCGGCCGCCGCTTTGGGGCTGTGCATGCCGGCACCCGCTGTCCCCAACGTTCCCGCAGTTACACACACACAGAGGAAGGAATAACATGGCTGGATCACTCATTCGCCAATGGATCACAGGGATCAAAGTGACGATGGCAGCGGTGCTTTGTATGCACGGCGCCGCCGCACTTGCAGCCGGCGCGCAGTTCAAAGTGGTGACGGCCGATGCAAAGGGCACTTATTTTGCGATCGGTAATGATCTTGCCAAGTTCGTCGCACCCGATGCCGCCATTGATCTGGAGGTGCTCGCGACGGCGGGGTCCGCCGCAAACTTGAAGCATCTGCGCTACGATCCGGGGGTGAAATTCGCGATTGTCCAGGCCGACGTGTTCTAGGCTTTTCTGGACAGGGCGGCTGCGGGCAATCTAACGGCAAGAATCACCATCCAGCCGCTGCGCGTGATCCTGCCGCTCTACAACACAGAGATTCACTACATCGTGCGCGCCGATTCGCCAATGAACTCTCTGCACGACATCGAGAATGCAAAAATCAACGGCGGCCTGGTGGGCAGCGGTGCAGCGCTGATCACGCAAAATCTGTACCGCATGATGTTCGGGAAACTCATGCCGGAAGCGAACGCGAGTTACTTCTCGAATCAGGAGGCGCTGGTCAAACTGATCGGCGACAAGTCGGTCGACGTGGTGGTGGTTGCCGCGGGGCAGCCGGCGCCGCTCATCACCAACATGAAGCCCGAGGCACAGAAATACATCAAACTGCTAAAGTTTGATCCCGCGCATGCATCGAGCAAGGCGGCGCTGACGGTGTATACCCAATCGGTGGTCAAAGCGGCCAGCTATCCCAATCTGCTGAAGGACAACTTCACCACCGTCGCGGTGGGCGCTTTTCTGACGACATTCAACTTCGGCGACGAATACCATGCAGGCTATCTGGTCCGTTTTGCGCGTTCTTTGTGCCAGAATTTCGCAACGCTGCAGGCAAAGGGGCATCCGAAATGGCGCGAAGTCAGTTTGAGTTTTCCGAAGCTCGGCGCCGGCTGGGACTACTATCAGCCCACGACGAATGAAATTCGCACGTGCGTCGCCAATGCTGCGAATGCGCCAGCAAAGCCTGTCAAGCAATGCTCGGCGGAAGAGCGCATCCTGGGGTTGTGCAACTGAATTTCAGCGCTTCGTTTTTCCCGGTAGCGGTCCGACGCCTTTTAACAGCGGCGGTGCAGTAATTGACCGCTAATCAATTCGCACACCCGCCTCTTTTACCACCTTAGCCCACTTGGGCAACTCGGCTCTGATCAGCGCGCTGAATTCATCCGGCCCGCGCACCGTGGCGTCGCCGCCTTCGCCGATGAAGCGCTCGCGCAGCTCCGGACTGGCGAGCGCTTTGGCAATGCCGCCGTGCAACTTGTCGATGATGGCGCGTGGTGTGCCGCGCGGTGCGAGATAGCCGTACCACACCGGCACTTCGTAACCGGGCACGCCGGATTCGGCAATGGTCGGAATGGCGGGCGCACTGGGCACACGCTTGGCGCCGGTGACGCCCAGTGCATGGAGCCGGTTCGTGCGTACATGCGGTAGTGCTACTGCCGGGTCAGGAAACACCATCTGCACTTGGCCTGCCACCACATCGGTCAAACCCGGCGCCATGCCTTTGTAAGGCACATGCGTGAGTTCGATGCCGGTCATCGTCAGAAACAAATGGCCCGCGAGATGGCTGATTCCGCCGTTGCCGGATGAGGCGAAATTAAGTTGTTTCGGCTTCGTGCGCGCGAGGGCGACGAGTTCCTGCACGGTTTTCGCGGGCACTGACGGATGCACCACCAGCATCAGTTGCGTGGTGTTGGCAATGGCGATGGGCGCGAAGTCTTTTTCCGCATCGTACGGCAGCTTGCGATACAAGCCCGGTGCGATCACGTGGCCGATGGTGTGCAACAGCAGCGTGTAGCCATCGGGTGCAGCCTTGGCCACGATATCCACGCCGATGGTGCCGCCGCCACCACCGCGCGTGTCAATGACGAAAGGCTGGCGATATTGCTCGCTCATTTTCTGCCCGACCAGGCGGCCGATGATCTCCGATGGTCCGCCGGCGGTAAACGGCACCACCACGCGCACCGGGCGCGTGGGGTAGTCTTGAGCGAGGGCAGCCGATGCGAGCGCGGTCAGCAACCAGGCATT
>JAYUAH010000228.1:0-5209 GCA_043741415.1 Betaproteobacteria bacterium | reverse complement strand
ATAATCCGTATATCGAGCCGCAGCATTTGCTGCACGCGCTGGTGAATCAACAAGACGGCGGCACCGCGTCGCTGCTCGGTCGCGCGGGTGCCAATCTGCCCGCGCTGCGCACCGCGCTCACGCAGGCGATCGAACGTCTGCCCAAAGTGGAAGGCAGCGGCGGCGAAATCAACGTGTCGCGCGATCTCGCCAATCTGCTCAACATTACCGACAAGGAAGCGCAAAAGCGCGACGATCAATTCGTTGCGTCCGAAATGTTTTTGTTGGCGTTAACCCAGGACAAAGGCGAAACCGGGCGCTTGCTGAAGCAAAGCGGCGTAACGCGCGCGCCCTTGGAGCAGGCGATCAGCGCCGTGCGCGGCGGCGAAGGCGTGCAAAGCGCGGAAGCCGAGGGCAGCCGTGAATCGTTGAAAAAATACACGACGGACCTCACCGAGCGTGCCAGCGCCGGCAAGCTTGATCCGGTGATCGGGCGTGACGATGAAATCCGCCGCGTGATTCAGATTCTGCAACGGCGCACGAAAAATAATCCGGTGCTGATCGGCGAGCCGGGTGTGGGCAAGACCGCGATTGTGGAAGGCTTGGCGCAGCGTATCGTCAACGGCGAAGTGCCGGAGACGCTGAAGAATAAACGCGTGCTGTCGCTCGACATGGCGGCGCTGCTCGCCGGTGCCAAGTACCGCGGCGAATTCGAAGAGCGCTTGAAATCCGTGCTCAAGGAAATCGCGCAGGATGAAGGCCAGACTATTGTGTTCATCGATGAATTGCACACCATGGTCGGCGCCGGCAAGGCCGAGGGCGCCATCGACGCCGGTAATATGTTAAAGCCCGCGCTCGCCCGCGGTGAGCTGCATTGCGTGGGCGCAACCACGCTCGACGAGTACCGCAAGTATGTCGAAAAAGACGCCGCGCTGGAACGGCGTTTTCAGAAAGTGCTGGTGGATGAGCCCAGCGTGGAAAGCACCATCGCCATTCTGCGCGGGCTGCAGGAGAAATACGAATTGCATCACGGCGTGGATATCACCGATCCGGCCATTGTGGCGGCGGCCGAGTTGTCGCACCGCTACATCACCGACCGCTTTTTGCCGGACAAAGCCATCGATCTTATCGACGAGGCCGCGTCGCGCGTCAAAATGGAAATCGAATCCAAGCCGGAGGTCATGGATAAACTCGACCGGCGTTTGATTCAACTCAAAATCGAGCGTGAAGCGGTCAAGAAAGAAAAAGACGAAGCGTCGAAAAAGCGCCTGGGGTTGATCGAAGACGAAATCAAAACGCTGGGGCGCGAGTACGCCGACCTGGATGAAATCTGGAAAGCCGAAAAAGCGCAGGTGCAGGGCAGCGTGCATGTGAAAGAGGAAATCGAGCGCGTGCGAGCCGATATCGTGAAACTGCAACGCGAGGGCAAGCTCGACAAAGTGGCCGAGTTGCAATACGGCAAGTTGCCGCAGCTTGAAGCCCAATTGAAGCAAGCCGAAATTGCGGGCGGCAGCGACGTAAAGCACAAGTTGCTGCGCACGCAAGTCGGCACCGAAGAAATCGCCGAAGTGGTGTCGCGTGCGACGGGCATACCGGTGGCGCGCATGATGCAGGGCGAGCGTGAGAAGCTGCTCAAAATGGAAGAGCGCCTGCACGCACGTGTCGTCGGTCAGGACGAGGCCGTGCGCCTGGTGGCTGATGCGATACGCCGCTCGCGCGCGGGGCTCGGTGATCCGAAACGGCCTTATGGTTCGTTCCTGTTTCTCGGGCCTACCGGCGTGGGCAAGACTGAGTTGTGCAAAGCGCTGGCGGAATTTTTGTTTGATGCCGAGGGCCATTTGATCCGCATCGACATGTCGGAATTCATGGAAAAACATTCGGTCGCGCGCTTGATCGGCGCGCCGCCGGGCTATGTGGGCTATGAAGAAGGCGGCTATTTAACCGAAGCGGTGCGCCGCAAGCCGTACTCGGTGATCCTGCTCGACGAAATCGAAAAAGCGCATCCCGATGTGTTCAACGTGCTGCTGCAAGTGCTCGACGACGGCCGTATGACCGATGGCCAGGGCCGCACGGTGGATTTCAAGAACACGGTGATTGTGATGACCTCGAACATGGGCTCGCACATGATCCAGCAAATGCACGGCGATGATTATCAGGTGATCAAGCTCGCGGTGCTGGGCGAGGTGAAGGCGCATTTCCGGCCCGAATTTATTAACCGTATCGACGAAATTGTGGTGTTCCATAGCCTAGATGAAAAAAACATTCAGTCGATCGCGAAAATACAACTCGGGTATCTCGAAAAACGTCTCGCGGCACTGGAGATGAAGCTCGAAGTCAGCGATGGGGCATTGCGTGAACTGGCGGCGGCGGGGTTTGACCCGGTGTATGGCGCGCGGCCGTTAAAACGCGCGATACAGGCGCAGCTTGAGAATCCGCTGGCGAAAGCAATACTCGAAGGCAAGTTCGCGGCGAAGGATGTGATTCGTGTGGGCATTGGCAAAGGCGGCGGATTCACGTTTGCGAAGGCCGCCTTGCACTGAGCGGCAGCGGCTTTACGACGCGAGAACGTCGCGGTAAGCTCGTGCGTCATGAATATTCACCAGATTCAAATGTCGTTCAATGCGCAGGAGGATCGCATCCTGCTGCGCATTTTGTCGAGCGAGCGGGCGGAGTTTCGTTTTTGGATGACGCGCCGTTATGTGAAGCTGTTGTGGCAGGTGCTGATTAAAATGCTGGAGCGCGATCCCGTTGCGGCGGTACATACCGATGAAGGCGTGCGACGCATGATGCTGGGGGTGCAGCACGCGAACGCCGTGAGCGGCGGCGAGTTTGCCAAGCCCTATGACGAAGGGGTGAGCGCGCTGCCGCTGGGTGCTGCGCCCGTATTGCTGTCGCGTGTGACGGCCAAGCAACCGCACAACCAGCCCTCGTTGTTGAGCCTGCATCCGGAGCAGGGGCTAGGCATCGACATCGGCGTCAACACCGGTCTGTTGCATATGATTTCCAAACTGCTGGTGGACGCGGTGGCACAGTCCGATTGGGATTTGAGACTCGCGATTGACCCCGATTTTGCGATGCCGCCGCAGGCGCAGGGCATTCCGCCGCAAAAACTGAACTGACCGTCGCGGCATTGCGTGAGATAGCGCGCAAACTCAGCAGCTTGCAGTGGAACGTTCAGAATGCATGCGAAGTAACCGTAAGCCTTCGCGTAACTTGCGTTTGCTGCCTATTAAAAATTTCATCTAACGTCGCTTGATTTTTATTGCAGGAAGCGTAGAAATAGTCACTGAGGACGCGTAACGTCTCGCGCTGGGTAGCCGGTGCGATGCGTGTTGAAATTCCGGGCAAATGTCTGGATATTGGCCACGGTGCGAGCGAATCGGTGAAAGCTAATTTGCGAACGTTCTCTGGTGCGGCTGAGATTGTTGGCCGTTACCTGAGTGTGCCGCTATTCGGCGGCACTGTGCCCCTTACAAACGTAGGGGCGTGCCCGCACAGGGCACCCGGCCCCGCTTCGGCGGGGCCTTTCTTTTTGTGACGGCGTTTTCGTCCTTGGCGCACAGGCGCCCTGTGCATGTAACCATTATGCTTTGGGCAACGTCTGCTATCATGCCCACGTCATCTTGACCTCATAATGGCCATGAAAAAATATCATTTAAAATCAAATACTTACATTGTATTTGCACTGGCGTTCGGAACGGTGATCCACAGCGCCGCAGCGCAGACTTTCCCCACGCGTCCGGTGCGCCTGATTGTGCCGTTTTCCGCGGGCGGTGCGGCGGATGTGCCAGGGCGCATGTTAGGTCAGCGCTTGACCGAACTATTCAAGCAACAGGTGGTGATTGAAAACCGGCCGGGCGCTGGCTCGACCATCGGTGCCGAGGCCGCAGCCAAAGCGCCGCCTGACGGACACACGCTGTTCATGATCAGCAACACGCATTTTGTCAGCGCCGCGCTCTACAAAAAACTGTCGTACGACGCGCTCAACGATTACACGCCGCTGACGCAAATGACCAATGCACCGAATGTACTGGTGGTGCATCCGTCGCTGCCGGCAAAATCAGTCAAAGAACTGATCGCGCTGGCGAAAGCGAAGCCGAACCAAATCGACTATGCCTCGTCGGGCAATGGCAGCACGCAACATTTGACCGGCGCCTTGTTCACCAAAATGGCGGGCATCCAAATGACGCATGTGCCGTACCGCGGCAGCGGCCCGGCCACCGCGGATATGCTGGCAGGCCAGGTGACGGTGGGCTTTCCCGGCATTGCGGGCATGCTGTCGTTCATCAAGGGCGGCAAGCTGCGCGCACTGGGTGTCAGCGGTAGCCGTCGCTCGCTCGAACTGCCCGATGTGCCCACCATCGCCGAAGCCGGCGTACCAGGCTACGAAATAGTGGCGTGGTTCGGCATCTCCGGCCCCAAGGGCATGACGCGCGATTTGCAAATGCGCCTGCACGGCGATTTGTTGCGCGTATTCAAAAATGCGGAGTTTCAGAAAACCCTGCGTGTGGCCGGACACGAACTTGCGTTTCAGGAAACGCCGGAAAAATTTTACGACTTCATGAAGGTTGAAGCCGCAAAGTGGGCGCGCGTGGTGCAGGATAGCGGGGCGAGGGTGGAGTAGAGCCGTGTTCGTATTTCTATTCCCACGGCGACCCGTGCATGGAACGCGGTGACCTCGAACGCTCGAGGCACGAGAAGCCGATCAAATTTGGATATAGACAAATATGGAACGCTGCCCTTGGGCCACCAAAAATGAACTGGATGCGAAATACCACGACATAGAGTGGGGGGTGCCGGTGCACGAGGACCGGCTGCTGTTCGAGTTTCTGGTTCTGGAAGGTGCGCAGGCGGGATTGTCGTGGTCAACCGTCCTCGCCAAACGCGAAAACTATCGTAAGGCGTTCGCCCATTTTGAGGTGGCGAAGGTGGCAAAGTTTGATGTGCAGAAAATTGAAGCCCTGCTGCTCGATCCGAGGATTGTACGTAACCGATTGAAGATAACCGGAACGGTAAAAAATGCGCATGCGTTTATCGCAGTGCAAAAAGAATTGGGCAGTTTCGACCAATACATTTGGTCGTTTGTTGACGGCAAGCCGATTCAAAATAATCGTAAGATTGGTGAGTTGCCCGCGAGCACAGACATTTCTGATGCCATGAGTCGCGACCTCAAAAAACGCGGGTTTACTTTTGTCGGCCCCACCATCTGCTACGCCTTCATGCAGGCGAC
>JAYUAH010000227.1:0-2152 GCA_043741415.1 Betaproteobacteria bacterium | reverse complement strand
GCTTGTTTTCGATCCAATCTGCGCGCTGGCGAGCATCGGCGAACTGCGCGCCGGTGACAGGCACGGTGGGACGGTAGCCGAGCGTGCCCAACGCCGTGAATGCCGCTAATATATTTTTCGGTGCGAGTTGAACGACCAAATCGACATCGTAGGTCAGCCGCAAATACCCGTGCGCATTCACCGCCAGACCACCAGCCACCAGAAACCGCACGCCCGCATCGTTTAGTGCGGTGCAGACGGCTTCGAAGGTGACGAGCTTCACGTTTTCCACGAATCCCGCAGCGCAACCGCACGATTAAACTTCGGCGCGCCGGGTTGGGTGTCGTGCAGATCAGCGACGAAATAGCCGTGGCGCTCGAACTGAAAACGTTCCTGAGGCTTTGCGTCTTTTAATGCCGGTTCGAGCTGGGCATTAATGACTTTCTTTGAATCCGGGTTGAGGTCGAGCAGAAAATCGCTGTCTCCAGAGCCTGGATGCATTGTCTTGAACAACCGGTCATACAGCCGCACTTCCGCGGCGAAAGCGTGCGCGACGCTGACCCAGTGGATATTGCCTTTGACTTTGATCGCGTCCGCGCCCGGCGTGCCGGATTTGGTGTCGGGCACGTATTCGCAGTGCACGGCGGTGATGTGGCCCTGCGCGTCTTTGTCGCAGCCTGTACAGTTGACCACGTAACCATAGCGCAGCCGCACGTTGTTGCCGGGAAACAAGCGGAAGTAACCCTTCGACGGCGTTTCCATGAAATCCTCGCGCTCAATCCACAACTCGCGCGAGAGCGGCAGCACACGCTTGCCCAATTGCGGTTTTTGCGGATGGTTGGGCGCGAAACAGTCTTCCTGCTGCCCAGCGGGATAGTTGTCGATAATGAGTTTGACCGGATCGAGCACGGCGATGCGGCGCTGAGCGACTTCGTTCATGTTCTCGCGCATGCAGTCTTCGAGCACCGAAAAATCGATCCACGAATCGGCTTTGGAAACGCCGATGCGTTCGGCGAACAAGCGAAACCCTTCCGCGGTGTAGCCGCGCCGCCGCGCGCCCACCAGCGTGGGCAGGCGCGGATCATCCCAACCGTCCACATGCTTTTCGCTGACCAGTTGAATCAGTTTGCGTTTCGACAGCACTGCATAAGTGAGATTCAGGCGCGCGAATTCAATTTGTTGCGGCAGCGGTTTCTCCAGCAAACCGCCGTCCGCCAAGCGCGCGAGCAGCCAATCGTAGAAAGGCCGTTGGTCTTCAAATTCCAGGGTACAGATCGAATGCGTGATGCGTTCCAGCGCATCTTCAATCGGGTGCGCGTAGGTGTACATCGGATAGACGCACCATTTGTCGCGCGTGCGATGGTGTTCGGCTTTGCGAATGCGGTAAATGGCCGGGTCACGCAGATTGATATTGGGCGAGGCCATATCGACTTTCGCGCGCAGCACCATACTGCCTTCGTCGTACCGGCCTGCGCGCATTTCGCCAAAGCGCTGGCGCGATTCGGCGGCGGGGCGCTCGCGCCACGGGCTCGGTTTGCCCGGTTCGGTGAGCGTGCCGCGATTCTTGCGCATATCCTCGGCGGATTGTTCATCGACATAAGCGAGGCCCGAGGTGATCAGATACTGTGCCGCCTCGTACATGAAATCAAAATAGTCGCTGGCGAAAAAAATGTTTTCGCGCCAGTCAAAACCCAGCCACTGCACGGCCTGGATGATGGAATCGACGTATTCCTGTTCTTCTTTTTCCGGATTGGTATCGTCAAAGCGCATGTGACACGCGCCGCCGTAAACATGCGCAAGCCCGAAATTCAGACAAATCGATTTGGCGTGACCGATGTGCAAATAGCCGTTCGGTTCGGGCGGAAAGCGCGTGCGGATTTTCGCCGGATCAGGCGGCGCGTCGGCATGGGCTTTGGCAGGGCCGGGCTTGCCGCCCCAGCCGCGAGTGGCAAATTTGCCACTCGCCAGATCGTCGTCGATGATGTTGCGGATGAAATTGCTGACGAGTGCAGCGGACGATGCGGGTTTGTGCTTTTCACTCATGATGGCGTATTTTAACGCGCCTCGCCGCCAAGAGGGACGTTAGCGTTTGCCGAGATACAGCGTCGGCAACTTTGTTTCAACCGAACGCTTTCCCGAACGCGTCAAACGATAAGCCTTCGCGCGCGGCCGG
>JAYUAH010000226.1:0-5220 GCA_043741415.1 Betaproteobacteria bacterium | reverse complement strand
GCACCGATCGCATTGCCGAAGCCAAGGCCGATCCCGGCATGTTCGACGCCATGCGCAAATCGATCGCACGCAAGGCGCGCAACCAGCAAGCGCCGTATCACTGCATCGCCTGCGTCGAAGCCGCGACCACGCAGCCTTTCGACGAAGGCATCGCCACCGAGCGGCGCTTGTTCGGCGAACTGGAGAATGCCGACGAAGCAAAAGCGCTGCGCTACGCATTTTTTGCCGAGCGCGAAGTGGCGAAAATTCCCGGCGCGCCGGCGGACTTTAAACCGCTGCGTGTCAAAACCGCTGCGGTGGTCGGTGCCGGCACCATGGGTGGCGGCATTGCGATGAGCTTTGCCGATTTTGGGATACCGGTGAAAGTGCTGGAGGTATCGCGCGACGTACTCGACAAAGGCATGCAACGCGTGCGCGACAACTACGCCACCAGCGTCAAGCGCGGCAGCTTGAGCCAGGCGGAAATGGATGCGCGGCTCGCGCGCATGCAGCCGGTCGAGCGCTATGAGGACATCGGCGATTGCGACGTGGTGATCGAAGCGGTGTTCGAGCGGGTGGACGTGAAGAAAGACGTGTTCGCCAAGCTCGAGGCCGTGATGAAGCCGGGCGCGCTGCTGCTCAGCAACTCCTCGGCCATCGACACCGACATCATGGCGAGTATGACCCAACGTCCGCAGCAGGTTGCCGGCGCGCACTTTTTCGCGCCCGCGAATGTGATGAAGCTGTTTGAGGTGGTGAAGGGCAGCAAGACCTCGATCGAAACCATCGTCAGCGCCATGCAGGTGGGCCGCGACATTGGCAAAATCAGCGCGGTCGCCGGCACCTGCGACGGCTTTGTGGCGAACCGCAGCCGCGCGCCGTTCTCCACCGAGATGCTGCTGATGCTGGAGGAAGGCGCGCTGCCGGAGCAGATCGACAAAGTGATGGTGGATTTCGGCTATCCGATCGGGCCGTTTGCGGTGAGCGATTTGTCGGGCCTCGACATCGGCTACGACACGCGCAAGCGCCGCGCCGCGGCCGATCCGAATTTTCGCAAGCTGCATGTGCCCGACCGCCTGGTCGAGATGGGACGCAAGGGCCAGAAGACCGGCGCCGGCTGGTACCGCTACGAGAAAGGCGACCGCACGCCGCATCCGGACGAAGTGGTTAAAAGCGTCATCGCGGACGTCGCGCGCGAGTTCGGCATTGCGAAGCGCACGTTCACAGATGAAGAAATCCTGCGGCGGTTGCTCTACGCGTCGGTGAACGAGGCGTGCAAGATCCTCGAGGAAGGCCGCGCCTACCGCGCCAGCGACATCGATGTGATGTGGTTGCACGGCTTCGGTTTTCCGCGCTATCGCGGTGGCTTAATGTTCTGGGCCGACAACATCGGCACGCGCGAGGTCTATCGCCAGGTCGAGGAATGGCATCAGCGCTACGGCGCGCGCTGGAAGCCCGCTAATTTGCTGCGTGAATTGGCGGAGAGCGACACGCCGTTGCGCGAGGCTAAGCCTAAGGTGGCGATGTGATGTAGGTGATTTTTGTGAAATGCACGAATACCTCCAATGTCATTCCCGCTGCGCGGGAACGACAGTGTTGGTATGTCATCGCAAGATATGAAGTAACGGACACGGAATGAATGGAAAAGAGTTGATAGCACGGGCACGCGCGCAACAGCGTACGGCGCTCGATGAACACGCAGGGAAATTGTTACTGGCTGAATACGGCATCACGGTGCCGCAATCGTTCACCATAAAAGATGCTACTGAGGTAGATGTTGCATTCGCCAAGCTACGCGCACCGGTAGTGGTAAAAATCATGTCGCCCGACATCCTGCACAAGAGCGACGCAGGCGGCGTGAAAGTGAATTTGAAAACCGCTGAAGAAGTCAAAGACGCCATCAACGCCATGGCATCATCGCCGAAAATCCAAGGCGCGCGCATCGATGGTTACTTGATCGAGGAAATGGCGCCGGCAGGTCAGGAGATCGTCATCGGCGGGCTGCGCGATCCCGATTTCGGCCCGCTGGTGATGGTAGGTCTCGGCGGTATTTTCGTGGAAGTGTTGGCCGATGTGTCGTTTCGCATTTGTCCGATCACGCGTCTCGATGCGCAAGAGATGCTCGCTGAACTCAAAGGCGCAGCAATACTAGACGGTGTGCGCGGCATGCAGCCGGTATCGAAAGACGCGATCATCGACGTGTTGCTGAAAGTGGGCGGCGAAAACGGTCTGCTGATGCAACATGCCGATGACATTAAAGAGGCCGATATTAATCCCTTGATCGCGTCGGCGCACGGCATCGTGGCCGTCGATGCGCGTTTTATCTTTGGATAAAAATAATGAATAAAAACAAATACTTACAAGAATTCACGCCTTTATTCGAACCTAAGACGGTGGCGGTGATCGGTGCCTCGGCCAAGGGCGGTGCGCTACCCAATCACTTCATCCGCCGCATCCGTGAATTCGGTTACACGGGCGAAATTTATCCGATACATCCCAGCGCCACGGAGATCGATGGGCTCACCGCGTATAAGACGCTCGCGGATACGCCGAAGCCCATTGATTATGCGTATATCGCGGTCGGCGGTGAGCAAATTCCCGCGATGCTCGAGGCTGCAAAAGGCCATCTGAAATTTGCGCAAGTGATTGCCAGCGGCTTCGGCGAAGTGGATGAGGGCAAGGCATTGCAGGCGCAACTCGTTGCCGCTGCGCATGCGGGTGGCATGCGCCTGATCGGGCCGAATTGTCTGGGCATTTATACACCGCGCGGCGGCGTAACGTTTGCCGAAGTGGGGCCGCAGCCATGCGGCACGGTGGGCGTTGTGTCGCAAAGCGGTGGGTTGGGTACCGATATTATTCGCCGCGGGCTCGCGCGCGGCATCCAGTTTTCGGGCTTGATCACCGTCGGCAATTGCGCCGATGTGGTGCCCACTGAGTTGGTTGAATACTACTTGGCCGATGCGCAAACCAAAGTGATCGGCCTCTACATTGAGTCGGCGAAAGATGGGCGGCGCCTGTTTGAGTTATTGCGCGCGGCGAAAGCAACGAAGCCCGTGGTCATTCTCAAAGGCGGGCGCACTCAGCAAGGCCTGGCAGCCGCGGTGTCGCACACCGGCTCGCTCGCGGGCGACGATCGCGCGTGGATTGCGCTGTCGAAACAGACCGGCTGCGTGCTGGTTGATACGCTCGATCAGTTCATCGATACGCTGCTGCTGTTCCAATCGCTCACGCCAAAAACGACACAGCCTACCCAACAAGTCACGCTGTTCGGCAACGGCGGCGGCACCAGTGTGCTGGCCACCGATTACTACGCGCGGCTGGGTCTGGATGTCACGCCCTTTGCCGCAAACACCATCGCGCCGCTCGCGGCGTTGAAGTTGCCGCCCGGCACCAGCATCACCAACCCGGTGGATTGTCCGGTGGGCACCTTGCAGCAGGAAGATGGCCGCGTGGCCGAAAAAATTCTCGATATTATTTACGCCGAGGGCAGGCCCGATGCGCTGGTGATGCATCTGAATATGTCGGCGTTTGTCGGACGCTCCAAACCGGAGGTGCTCGACAACCTGATGGCTGCCGCACTGCGCGTGCAGCAAAAATATCCGGGGCAGGCGCATTTTCTGTTGGTGCTGCGCTGCGATGGCGAGCCCGCGCTGGAAGAACGCAAGCGCGCGTTTCGCGACAAAGCCAAGGCGCTGGGCGTGCCGGTGTACGATGAAATGGCCAACGCCGGCCATGCGCTCGCAGCCTTACAATGGCATGAGCGTTTCGTGCGCTCGCGCGCAGTCACGTAAGCGTCCACTCATAATCGCCGAGGTGCTGCCATGAGTATCACGCCCGTTTACACCAATGAATTTCGCGCCGTCGGCTATGCGGTGCGGCTCTACAGCGGCCAGGATGCGCTGGAGAATCTACCGGCGGAATTAAAACGCGCGCGCAGCAAACGGGCGTTTATCGTGTGCGGCCGCTCGGTGTCGCGCAAGACCGATTTGATCGCACGGATCAAGCGTATTCTCGGTGACACCTGCGCCGGCGTGTTTGATGAGATGGACAAGGACACCACGCTGTCGTCGGTGACGCGCGCGGCTGAAGCGGCGCGCACGGCCGCCGCCGATATGCTGATCAGCGTGGGCGCTGGCAGCGTTACGCAGGGCACACGCGTAGTGGCGATCTTGCTCGCGGAAAAACGTCCGCTCGATCAGTTGATCACACAGTATCCGGAGAACTCGCCGGCGATCAGCCCGAAATTGCTCGAACCGAAGGTGCCGATTATCAATGTGCTGACGGCAGCGACTACTGCACAGAATCGCGCCGGCGCCGCGGTGAAAGACCCGAACCGCGATCATCGCATGGAGTTTTTTGATCCCAAGACGCGGCCGAGCGCAATTTTTTGGGATGCCGATGCGCTGATGACTGCACCGTTGTCGCTGGTGCGCACCACGGCGGCGTCGGTGTACTGGCGCTCGATGATGAATCTAGGTGCGCTGCGCGTTGCACCGTTGTCGGAGGGCGACCGGCTGCAGGCGTTTCGCCTGTCCCAGTTTGCGCTGCAACGCGTGGCCGAACCGCTCGACCCGACACCGCGCATTGCGGCTTGCAGCGCTGCTTTTTTGCAGAATCGCGATGCAGATGACGGCGGTGCGTTGACCGAAAAACACTGGGTGGCGCGCGTGGTGTATGCCTTCGCCACGGCGTTGTTCCAGATGCACGCGCAGGTGGGCCAGGGCGAAGCCAACACCGCGCTCACGCCGACGGTGATGCGTAAGCTGGGGCCGCGCGATCCGCAGGCAATGGCGCTGATTGCACAAGGCCTGGGCATATGGCGCGAGAGCGATGGCCTGGATGGCGCGCCGGAAAAAGCCGCGACAGAACTCGAGCGTGTGTTCCGCGCGGTGGGCATGCCGGTGCGCGTGTCGGAACTGAATATTGCGCGCGACAGTCTGCCGCTGATGGTCGAACATTCGCTGAAAAACTTTAACGCCGATCCCAAGCGCGAATTCGTGCGCGAGCGTGATATGCTTTTAGCATTAATGACGGCGTGCTGGTAGTCGCTGTTTTTGTGTAACCAGCGTGCAGTGATGTATTGTGCTAAATTAATGTAAGTATTTGATTTTAAACAATTTTATTGTTATGGCGCGTTACAACTCCTTACACTTTGCAAAACCCAAAAACATAAACGATGCGTAGCATGCGTTCTCAACAGGTGTGGGAATTACCCCATAGCTGAACCACATACAGAGAGAG
>JAYUAH010000225.1:0-2157 GCA_043741415.1 Betaproteobacteria bacterium | reverse complement strand
GGGCCATGAGAAAGTCCGATGCCGTCCGCACGCCACGCGCGAGACCGTTGGGAATATCGAGCACCGTTGGCTTGCCCGCGCCCATCGCCAGCGCAATGTGATCGAAGCCCATCTCGAACGCATCATCGGCGCTCAACGTGCCACCGAAGCGCACGCCACCGAACAGCGCAAATTCATCGCGGCGTTCGAGAAGCAGACGAATCACCTTGAGGAAATTTTTGTTCCAGCGCACCGTGATGCCGTATTCAGCCACGCCGCCGAAGCCGGCCATGACGCGATCATCGAGCGATTCATAAAGCGTGTTGATATCCTTGATCGGCTCGAAACCGAATTGTGCGCTTCCATCCGACGGGCCGACGCGTGAACCATCAGCGCGTACGCCAGAAAGTTTTTCGCTGAGCGGCTCGATTTTCAGCCCGTCGATACCGACCACGCTGTGGCCATCATTCATGAGGTGATGCGATAGCGCAAAACCGGCTGGCCCCATGCCGACCACGAGTACACGATAGCCGCTGGCCGTGCGCGGCAGCGGGTGGCGCAGGCTGAGTGGATTCCATCGCGTGAGCAGCGAATAAATTTCAAAGCCCCACGGCAGCTCAAGCACGTCTTTCAACGTGCGCGTCTCAGCCTCGGGGATATTGACCGGCTCCTGCTTTTGGTAGATACACGATTTCATGCAGTCATTGCAAATGCGGTGGCCGGTGGCCGCAACCATGGGATTGTCGATGGTGATGACGGCGAGCGCCGAGATCGCGTAACCGGTGGCCTTGAGTGTGTGGAACTCGGAAATTTTTTCTTCCAGCGGACAGCCTGCGAGCGTTACGCCGAACGGGCTTTTCTTGAACGCAGCCTTGCCGTCGGCAGCAGGTTTTTCTTTCAGTCCGGTCGAGCAGGAGTCCTTGCCCTGGTGATGGCACCAGATGCAGTAATTGGCTTCGGCGAGCGCGCCCTTTAGATCGGTGCCTTCATCGGTCAGTGCGAAGCCCTGGCGGCGACGGATATGCTCAGGCTTGATGGTAAAGGTGGTGACGCCATCGGCCTCCCGCTTTTGCGCATGTACCACAAGATTTTGCGGATCGAGCTTGGCGGGCGCCTTGAACAACACGCCTGCGTGGTTGCGCTTGCGTCCGGCCTCAGTGTGCAGCGCCCACGCGGCGTAACGCATGGCGAGGTCGATTGACTGCTCGTTTTCCACCTCGGCCTCGAGCCAGCGTTCAACATGTTCGGCGTAGGCGAACTCACTGAAGGCGGCATCGAAACGTACCGCAAGCTCGGCTTCCAGCGCAGCGCCGTCGAATAGCGCCGCCGCATCGGCTTTGTATTTGGCTGTCGATTTGCGCTGCACGAACTGACGCTTAACGCGGTAGAGCGGGGCGAGTTCCTCGTGCCGACCGGTGAGGGCCTGCACCTCACCGCCAATGCCGAAGAGCTGCGCGATAAAGCGATCAAGGTGCGGGCCCAGCGCAATGATGAGAGCGGACTCATCTTTTTTTGCGCACGCGTCCGGTTTGTCGCGGCCAACGGTAAGGCGTTCCGCGAGCGAAGCGTCGCTCGCGGCGAGTTGCGCGCGAAAGGCGGCATCGATTTTGCGCAAGCCATCGCGTCGGTACAGGTCGGCAAAGGTAAGGCCGTGGGCTAGATTCAAAGGCATTGTGCGAGACCGTTAGCGCCGCCCGGGCGGACGGAAAATGTGCAGACAGCTGGATCAGTGACCACGAAATTGGGCCTTCAGGGAGACAATCAACGGGACACACCGCCATACGACTTACGCGTTCGTGCTGGTGTCCGCGCGGGCGGTAGACCGATGCACAGAGTGAAATTATAAAAGAAACGTGCGGGTCAGCCCAAAACGGCAAATTACGCCGCGCGTTGCTAGGTGCCGTCGGCGAGACGTTTCAGATCCGCCAGCAAAGCCGCAGGAATTTCCACCCCCTCGCGCGCAGCGACATCGGCAATCGCAGTACGACGTGCACCGGGCAGGCGCACACCTTCCTCGGCAAGCATGGCCGCAAACAATGTTTCGACGCGCGCGAAAAATATCTCGCGTCCTGCCAACGCTTCCGGATCGATCACCAAAAAGGCCTGACCGATGCGCGGCCGGTTGCCTGCATCGACAAAAAAAGAATCGGCTTCAAAGCCGAAGGCCGCGCCGGTTAA